>JBGTEW010000261.1:0-3502 GCA_041747615.1 Burkholderiaceae bacterium
TACTTTCAGATGCGTCGCCGCGAACCAGTGGCCGAGGCGGCCAAACGCCGTCTGCGCCTCGTCGAAGATCAGCAGCATGCCGCGCTTTTTCGCTTCCGCCTGCAGCGCGTTGAAGTATCCGTCCGGCGGAACGAGCACGCCGCCGGCACTGATCACCGGTTCGGCAATCACGGCCGCCGGCGCACCCGCCGACTGCATGTCGTACATCTCGAAGCCGATCTTCATGCACGTGCGGTCGCATTTGTCACGGCAGTGTTTGACCGGGCAGCGATAGGCATTCGGCTCGGGAATCACGAACGTACCGGGCATGCCGGGACCGTACCCCTTGCGATCGCTGGCGAACGAAACCGAGCCCGAGTTGCCGGTGACACCATGCCACGAGCCGCCAAGCCCGATCACTTCGAACCCACCGGTGTAGAGCTTGGCCATCTTGAGTGCGGCTTCGTTGCTTTCACTCCCGGTATTGAGCAGCAGCGACTTTTTCAACGGCTTCGGAACGATCTTCGCGAGCGCATCTGCGAGCTGCACGACACTGCGCGGGATCATCCCGGAGAAAAGGTGCAGCGCTGTGTCGCAGCTTTTCTTGATCGCGGCGACGACCTTCGGATGGCTGTGCCCGACGGTGGCGCACATCTGGCCGGAGGTGAAGTCCAGTATCTTCTTGCCGCTCGCATCCCACACGTAGCAGCCGCTCGCCCGATCGATAATCTCCGGATAAACGTCGCCGCCGTACCGAATCAGGTTGTGTCGAAAGTCGGCCGTATTGCCGGTGTGAGAGCCCATGTCGTTTCCTTCCGAATCGCCGATGTTAACCACTTCATGCGCTGAGCGATGATCGATATCTCCGCGATGCTGCGCGAGCTCGGAATCAATGCACCACGTCACGAGCATGCCGCGGTGATGACGGTCGAGGAATCCGAGCGGTTGGTGCCGAAGTTGCCCGGTGCCAAAACCAAGAACCTGTTTTTACGTGACAAAAAAGGACTGCGTCATTTTCTGGTGACCGTACCGCACGACCTCGCCGTCGACCTGAAAGCACTCGGGCCGATGATCGGTGCCAACGGCCTGGGATTCGCTTCGCCCGAGCGGCTGCAAAGACATCTGAACATTTCTCCGGGATCGGTCAGCCTGCTGGCCCTGTGCAACGATGCAGCGCGCGCGGTCGAATTCGTCATCGACCGCTCGCTTTGGGAGGCGCCGGCCCTGCAGGCGCATCCGCTGGTCAACACGGCCACGATGATCCTCTCGCACGGCGATCTCGAGCGCGTCATCGCGACCACCGGCCACTCGCCGCGTATCGTCGACGTGCCGGCTCAAGATCGCAACACCGCTGCTTCGAAGTTCGAGAATCGCTCAATCTGACGCCTGCCGGCTGCATTCAAGATGAAGTCGTCCAAGCACTCGCTTCTCCTCCTGCTGCTTGGCGGCACGCTGGCTGCGTTGGCCCTGTCAGGCTTGCGCCCGTACGACCGCGTGACGTGGCTGCTCGAAGTTGCACCGGTGTTGATCGCCCTGCCAATACTGGTTCTCACTCGCCATCGCTACCCGCTGACCACTCTGCTGTATGTGCTGATTTTCCTGCATGCGCTGGTGTTGATTCTGGGCGGCGCTTATACGTACGCGCGCGTACCCCTCGGGGACTGGGTGCAGCAGACATTCGACCTTTCGCGAAATCCATACGACAAGCTCGGCCACTTCATGCAAGGGTTTGTACCAGCCATTGTCGCGCGCGAGATCCTCGTCAGGGGCGACTATGCGCGCGGTCGCCGGATGATCGCTTTTCTGTGCATCTGCATCGCATTCGCGATCAGCGCGGTGTACGAAATCATCGAGTGGTGGGTGGCTCTGGCGCTCGGCCAGGGTGCCGACGAATTCCTAGGCACGCAGGGCGACCCGTGGGATACGCAGTCGGACATGTTCTTCGCCGGCATTGGCGCGATGTTTGCTTTGATCACGCTGTCGGCAGTACACGATCGGCAACTTGCTACGTTAAAGCGCTAATTGCCGGTCATTCGTACGGCGTTGTCGAATAGTCGGCAGCAAGCGTGCGTAATCGGCTATTCGGTCGATTGCGAGTTCTCTATAACAATCGCACTGTCACATAGTGGCTTGAAAATTGGCGCCTGGAGGCGGCGATGTTGATGCGAGTGCGTGAGCGGCAGAACGAGGTGCAGATCGAGTTGTCCGGCGTGGCCGGCCGACAGGAGTCTGTACTGGCCGCGCTCGATGCCTGCCAGCGCTGCACTTCCGGGTCCAGCAAGGCGCCCGCGTCAGTCAGCGTGCGCGCCCGCGCCGACGGCATGAACGTTCGTCTGCGCCCTTCCGACGGCCAGCAGCTCGATGTCCAGGAAATTTATCGTTGCCTGCGGCGTGCGCTGATCGAGCGCACGCGCACGGTGCTCACGCCCGGGACGATCGGCGGTTAAAAACGAAGTCCAAACCCGACGGATATCACCGGGTAAAGGCGCATGTGATCGGCCGCCTCGCGGAATTCGGGTTCCTCCCGAATGTCACCATGCAACTGGGCACATACGCTGGCTGGCAGCGCCGAGCCGCACATGCCGGTTAAGCTGGTACTCGGCCGCTGATACATCAGACCCAGGTCTGCGCTGAAATACAGCCTCGAGCCAGGTCGCGGCACCAATCCCCAGCCCACGCCCAAATACGGACTCGCTTTTGCAAAGCTTCCGCGCGCGTCGAGCGGGTCCATCTGCGCGGTCGGGTAATCGGTGGCGTTCATATTGACGCCACCGGGGCGCGTCATTCCGACGTAACGCTGAGTGCCATAGGCGAGACCGCCCGATAGTCTGAAGCCGCTGGCGTACGGATGCCAGTCGGCAATGAAGAATCCGGTGCCCAAGAGAAATCGGTCGTCGTAGCGAATGCCGGAGTTGTCGTAGTCGTACGACGCCGGGCGGTCACTGACGGCGCCGCGGATACCAAACCTCTCAGTGACCAGGCTTTCAACGTCGAGGCCGATCGCCGGCGTGCCGAGCCTAAGACCGCCACCTACGCTTTGCGCCGTCGCGGCACCGGCCAGCAAATGGGCAGCCACGAGCAACAGCGATGACGTGAACAGATGGCGATGAGGCTGCACGACTTGCTCCCGATCGATCCGCTCGGATCGTGCCACGAACTTTACGCTCGATAGCGCTAACTGATCCCGTAGTCGGCAATGCAATTCTTGCGGAATTCTGGAACGTCAGCTGTCCGCTCGACCATCCGAAGGCGCGTTGTCGCCAGAACGCGCGATGCCGCTCAGTGATCGGTGTGGCTATTCCGCGTCGTCAAATTTTGCCGCACGCGGCGGCGGGCGCCCAAGCCTGGGACCGCCCGGTGCAGGCCGTTCGCGAGCGAAACGATCTCCGGAAAAACCCGAACGCGGACCCGAAGGTGGACGGTCCCGGTTGAATGCCGGACGGCCGCCGCCTCCAGCCAAGCGCGCCAGGCGAATCACCAGCCTCAGCGCTTCGTTAACGGCTTCGGAATCGCGAAACACTCG
>JBGTEW010000262.1:0-13088 GCA_041747615.1 Burkholderiaceae bacterium
GACGAGCCTGCGCGCACCTGCGCCGTGTTCACCACGGCGCCCACCCCGGTCAGCACGGCGCAGCCGAACAGTGCGGCCTGCTCGAAAGGCAACTCGCGATCGATCCTGATGGCCGAGCGGCGCGAGACGACCGCATGGGTGGCGAAAGCGGAACAGCCCAGATGATGATTGATCACCTGACCGTCGTGCGTGAGCCGGTGCGCGCCGTTGAGCAAGGTACCGGCGGCGTTGGCCGCGGCGCCCGGTTCGCACAGTGCCGGCCGGCCTTCGGCGCAAGGATGACAGTGCCCGCAGCTCGGCACGAACACCAGCACAACGTGATCGCCAACGACAAGGTCGCTGACGCCGCCGCCAAGTTGTTCGACGACACCCGCAGCTTCGTGACCGAGCGCCATCGGCATCGGACGCGGGCGGTCGCCGTTGATCACCGACAAATCCGAGTGGCACAGCCCGGCGGCCTTGATGCGCACCAGAATTTCCCCACTGCCCGGTAGAGCGAGATCGAGCTCTTGGATCTGAAGTGGACGCGAGGTTGCGTAGGGACGCGCGGCACCCATCGTCGCCAGCACCGCAGCGCGAATTCTCATAAGTGCCGCACGATCGCCTGTGTGATGTCCATAGTGGTCGCGGTGCCGCCCAGGTCGCCGGTGCGGACGCCATCTTCGCGTAGCATCCTGTCGATTGCGGTGCGCAGTTTAAGCGCGGCATCGGCCCGGCCGACATGGTCAAGCATCAGAGCAGAGGCCAGCAGCAGAGCGAGCGGGTTTGCGATTCCCTTGCCTGCGATGTCCGGTGCAGAGCCATGCACGGCTTCGAAGATCGCGGCGTCGGCGCCGATGTTGGCGCCGGGCGCCATGCCAAGTCCGCCGACCAGTCCGGCGATTTCATCCGACAGAATGTCACCGAACAGATTGGTAGTGACGATCACGTCGAACTGCCACGGATTCAAAACAAGCTGCATCGCGCACGCATCGACGATGCGATCGTCCACGGCGATTCTGCCTTCGTACTTCTTCGCCACTTCGCGGGCGGTGTCGAGAAAGATGCCGGTCAGCGCTTTCAAGACATTCGCCTTGTGCACAACGGTCACTCTTTTGCGGCCGTTCTTCAGCGCGTAATCGAAAGCGAACTCTGCAATGCGGCGCGAACCCGCGCGTGTGTTGACGCCCGACGAGATCGCGACCGCATGCGGATCGCCGTCGATCGGGATGTAGTGTTCGAAGCCGACATACAGGCCTTCGAGGTTTTCGCGCACCAGAACGATATCGATGTCTTCGTAGCGCCCGCCCGCGATCAGCGTGCGGGCCGGGCGCAGATTGGCGTACAGCTTGAACTCTTCGCGCAGCCGCACGTTGACCGAGCGAAAGCCACCGCCGACCGGCGTTGCAAGCGGACCCTTCAGCGCCAGCCGGGTGCGGCGGATGCTGTCGAGCAGCGCAGCGGGCAACGGATCGCCGGATTTCTCTACCGCGGCCATGCCACCGGGTTGTATATCCCAGTCGAATGGCTTGCCGAGCGCATCGAGTATTTCAATTACGGCTTGGGTGATCTCCGGCCCGATGCCGTCTCCGGGAATAAGCGTTGCGGGGATGGGTTCGATCAGGGCCATGCGTTGAGATGGGTGCGTTACGCTTTCAGCATCGTAGCCGAGGCACTCTCTCATCATCTCGAGTTGATTGCGCAGGGACGTGATAACGCGCAGATTGGTGCGGCCCTGGAGTTGAGCGACAAGACTGTGCGCAATCACATCACCCGCATCTCTTCCAAGCTGGAAGTCGAAAACCGCAGCCAAGCGGGATGCCCGCCTGCGGCGTGCGATGCACGGTGCAGCGAAGGCCAGCGCAAGCAAGTCGGCGATGACACGAATAGTGGGCCTGCCGCTATTCGAAGGCTTCAGTGCCTTTGCCCGCAACGGGTACGCGGAGTCGGTTGATGCGATCGAGCCAGTGCGCGATATCGCCCATCGATTCGGCCGCAGTCAGGCGCAGCGCGATCTGCTGACGTTGACGATGATTGAGGCGTCTATCCGCAGCGGTAACCAGCGTCGTGCGCGCCATTACATCGCCGAGCGGCAGATGCACAAGCCCACCGCATGGAGCGAGCGGCTGCTGGCGCGCGCGGCACGCGCTGCCAGAGCGAGCGCCTCGGCGGCCGAAACGTCCGCACGAGGCGGATTCACGATGCCTGCTCCGGTGGCAGCAATGCAATCTTGACCCCGTAACAACGATCCGCGGTCGCGGGGCTGGTGAAGCACGATGTTCGCGTGTGAAGCCAGTCCTGACGGCCATTCGCGCAATTCGCCGCTGTCGCGTTGATGTACTGGACAGGGTCTGCTGCCGGACGGAGTATTTGGGTTACGTCGTCAAGACATCGCAGGCATATGACAGTCGAGACCCTGGTTGCGCCAGATGAAGAGACCGTTGCGTCGGTGGATGAGGGACCGATGCTGAAGCACATTGAATCCGTTGTCTTGTTTGTAGAGGACATTGACGCCGCCGCCCGCTGGTACGCCGAACTTTTTGGCACGACTGTTCGCCACGAAAATCCGAAATACGCCTTTATCCAGGCGCCCGGCGTCCTGATTGGGTTTCATCCCGCCGATGTGAAGTGTCCGGGAGGGATCGGCGGGACCTCGGCCTATTGGGAGGTCGAGCGGCTCGACGATGCCGTCAAGGACCTGACCGCACGCGGTGCAAGGCTTTTTCGCGGTCCCGGTATCACCGACTTCGGGGCGACGGCAGCGCTGCTGGTCGATCCCTTCGGTTGCACGATCGGGCTAAACCAGTCGACCGAGAAGTCGCGCCAACGAATTCGCGACGAGGAACCATCGTTGTTGCCGGGTGAGACGCTCCCGATCAGTCGACATACACGTCGGGCCACTTGAAGCGCCTGAAACGGGTCGATCAGTCGACGCGCGCGCCTGAGAACTTCACGACCTGTTGATACTTCGAGAGCTCGCTGCGCACCAGCGCGGCAAACTGCTCGGGCGTGCCCGGCGCTGGCTCCGCGCCCATTTTCGCCAGGCGTTCGCGCAACTCGGGTGAGCGCAGTGCCGCGGTCAGTGCCGTGTTCAGGTGGGTCACGATGACGGGCGGAGTTCCTGACGGTGCGAACACGCCGAACCAGGTCGATACGTCGAAACCGGTCAGCCCCGCATCCGCCATCGTCGGTACGTCGGGCAGTGCGGCTGCGCGCTGCGCGGTCGTGACTGCCAAAGCGCGAAGTTTGCCCGCCTTGATCTGCGCCGTTGCCGAGGCCAGGTTGTCGAACATGAAGTCGGTTTGTCCGGCAAGCAATCCAAGTTGGGCGGGCGCGGCGCCCGCGTATGGAATGTGCACGGCAGAGATCTTCGCGTGCGACTTCATCAGTTCGCCCGCCATGTGCCCTGCGCTGCCGTTGCCGCCCGAAGCGTAATTCAGCCGCGCCGGATTTTTGCGCGCGTAGTCGATCAGATCGCGTGCACTGCGGATACCCAGTTGCTCGGCACGCTCGGCCGTCATTACCAGCACGTTGGGGACATGCGCGATCAGCGTGATCGGCGCGAAGTCCTTGACCGGGTCGTATGGAAGCTTAGAAAACAGCCACGGGTTGACCGCGTGCGTCGCCACGGCACCGATAACGAGCGAGTAGCCATCGGGCGCGGACTTCGCGACCTGGTCGACGCCGAGATTACCGCCGGCACCCGGCCGATTCTCGACGACCACGACGCCCAGCGTTTCCTTGACGCGCTCGGCTAATGCGCGTGCCGCGGTATCAAGCGGACCGCCGGGCGGATACGGCACGACGAGCCGGATCGGCTTGGCCGGGTAGGCGGACTGAGCGCTGGCGACTTGCGGTGCGAAAGCTGCGACAGCCAAGAAAATTCCGAAGGCGTGAATGGCCCGGCGTCGATTCATCAGAGTCTCATTGCGTGATAGCGATAGCCCCTAGTATCCATGATCCGGCTGCCGGCATGAATATTCAGGCGTCCGGTCGGGGATCGAAGCTGACGTCCACGTCAGCCGCCTCGGCATCGGACGCTCCTCGAGTTTCGACCTGTACCACGCTCGAAGCAGGAGGTCCGTGCTGCGCCCATCGTGTCAGTTGATCAAGCGCTGTCGGGTCGCCTACTGCCACGGCTTCGACGCTGCCATCGGCGCGGTTACGCACCCAGCCGGCGAGACGCAGGCCGCGCGCTTTCACACGCATTGCGTAGCGAAAGCCGACGCCTTGTACCTGGCCTGAAATCCTGAAGTGCCGCGCGGGCATCAAACGATCTTGCGGGACTGCAGCTGCCGCAGTTCGTCGTCGACGATCCCGAGTTCACGCAGAACCTCGACCGTGTGTTCGCCCAGCATCGGCGGTGGCAGCTGATACGTCGGGGGCGTGGCGGACAACTTGATCGGGTTGGCCACCAACGGCACCTGGCCGGCAAGCGCGTGCGGCAGATCGATGCGCAAACCGCGTGCGCCGACCTGGGGATCAGCGAGTGCCTGAGCAATGTCATTGATTGGACCGGACGGCACGCCGGCCGCATCCAACTGCTCAACCCATTGCGCTACGGGCCGCGTGCGCACGATCGCTTCCAGCTCGACGATCAGAGCTTCGCGGTTACGAACGCGATCGGCGTTGCGGAGGTATCGCACATCGATAGCCAGATGCGGCACGCCGGCCACCTCGCAGAATTTGACGAACTGCGAATCGTTCCCCACCGCAACGACGACGTAGCCGTCGGCAGCGGCAAAAACCTGATACGGAACGATGTTCGGGTGTGCGTTGCCGGCCCGGCCAGGCGGCTTGCCCGACGTCAGATAGTTCATGTTCATGTTGGCGAGCATCGCGAGCATCACGTCGTACAGCGCCATGTCGATATGCTGGCCATCGCCGGTGCGTTCGCGATGCGTCACGGCTGCGAGAATCGCGACCGCCGAGTACATGCCTGTCATGAGATCTGACACGGCGACACCGGCTTTCTGCGGGCCCCCGCCCGGGCGATCGTCGCGCTCGCCGGTGATCGACATGAAGCCGCCGATGCCCTGCATGATGAAATCGTAACCCGCGCGGTCGCGGTGCGGCCCGGTCTGACCGAAGCCGGTGATCGAGCAGTAGATCAGCTGTGGGTTGACGGTGCACAGGGAGGGATAGTCGAGCCCATATTTCGCCAGCTGGCCGACCATGTAGTTTTCGACGACGATGTCACAGCCCTTGGCGAGCTTCTTCACCAGCGACTGTCCGTCGGCAGTCGAGATATCGATCGTGACGGAGCGCTTGCCGCGATTGGCTGAAAGGTAATACGCGGCTTCCGACGTCTCCGCGCCCGCAGCGTCTCTCAGGTAGGGCGGCCCCCAGTGGCGCGTGTCGTCCCCCGTGCCCGGCCGCTCGACCTTGATGACGTCAGCACCGAGATCGGCCAACAGTTGCGTGCACCAGGGACCGGCGAGCACGCGCGTCAGATCGAGGACGCGCAAATGACCGAGCGATTTCATTGATCGGTGATCGGTGATCCGAGAATGCCTACACTTTACGAATGGTACGGAAGGTTTCGGCGCGCACGCTGCGTCTGTTGATGAACATCTGGCCGCCGTTTGCCGGGGCCGGAGTTCGCGTACGGCACATCGCACCCGATTTTCGCAGTGTCACGGTTGACATGAGCCTGCGCTGGTACAACCGCAATTATGTCGGCACCCATTTCGGCGGCTCGCTGTATTCGATGACTGACCCGTTCCTGAGGGTGATGCTGCTGCATACGTTGGGCGCGCAGTATCGCGTGTGGGACAAATCGGGCTCGATCGAATACGTCGCGCCCGGGCGCGGGCGTGTCTGGGCGCGCTTCGATCTGCACGACAACGACCTGCAGCAGATCCGTCGCATGACCGCGTCCGGCGACAAGCATTTGCACCTGTTCAGTGTTGACGTCAAGGACGATGAAGGGATGGTGGTCGCCAGGATCGAGAAGATCATTTACATCCGACGCCACCGCAATGCCGTGCCGGACGGCAACGGCGCATGACCGCGGCGGTTCCATGGCCCTACGCCAGGGTGCTCGCGCATCGCGGCGGCGGTTCGCTGGCACCCGAGAACACGATTGCGGCGATCAGGGTCGGCCTCGAGCACGGCTATCGGGCGGTGGAATTCGATGCCATGCTGGCGGCGGACGACGTGCCTGTGCTGATGCACGATCCTACCCTGGAGCGTACGGGATTGATGCCTGGCGACGTCAGCGGGCTCAGTGCCGCCGACCTCGAACGTATCGATGTCGGCGTGTGGCACTCGCAGCGTTTCGCCGGCGAGCGTTTGCCGACGCTCGAACGCACACTTCGCTTTTGCCGCGACAGCGGAATCTGGCCGAACATCGAAATCAAGCCGGCACCGGGATTCGATCGTGCCACCGGTGCCGCGGTTGCGCGCGTGACCGCTCACGTTTATGCCGATCTGATCAGAGCCGGCGGCGATCGCGCACATTCGATTGACGTTCGTGTGCCACTGCTGTCGTCGTTCTCGACTGTGGCGCTGGCAGCTGCGCGCGAGACCGTGCCGGCTCTGCCGCGTGGCTGGCTGGTACGCGATGCGCCAGGCGACTGGCACGAAGAGGTTGCGCGGCTCGGCTGCGTCTCGCTGCACGTGAATCATCAGACCTTGAACGCCGCTCTCGCGCACAGGATCAAGGAAACCGGAACCTGGCTCTTCTGCTACACGGTGAACTCGGCGCAGCGCGCACGCACGCTGTTCGGTTGGGGCGTCGATGCATTCTGCACCGACGCGATCGACCGCATCGCGGCGGATTTCGCCGCAGGCGCTAGCCGATCATCGAGCACCGATCACTGAACCGCGCATCACGCCGGCGGGCGCGTATCGACGAACGACTGGCGCGTTGCCAGCTTTTCGTAGTGCTTCGCCAGGTTCGGATGTGAATGGCGCCAATCGATGTGCTGGAACCGAAAATCGAGATAGCCGAGTGCACACCCGAGCGCGATATCGGCCAGTGAATAGGCGTTGCCGTTGCACCAGGGCTTTTCGGCCAAACCGTGGCCCATCGATACGACGCCTGCGTGCACCTTGTTCATCTGACGGTCAAGCCAGCTCTGGCTCTGCTCCTGTGGGGCACGCTGCGTCTGTTCGAGCCGGACCAGAATGGCGGCGTCCATCACGCCGTCGGCCAGCGCCTCCCAGGTGCGAACCTCGGCGCGCTCACGGCCATTCGGCGGAATCAGCTTTGCCACCGGCGTCAGCGTATCGAGATACTCGACGATGACCCTCGAATCGAAGAGTGCGCCGCCATCTTCCATGATCAGGCACGGCACCTGTCCCAACGGGTTGGCCTCGTGGATACGCGTATTCGGCGACCACACATCCTCGAGCTCCATCTGATACTCGAGGCGCTTTTCCGCCATCACGATGCGGACCTTGCGCACGTACGGGCTGCTGAGGGAAGCGATCAGACGGATATTTTTGGACACGATGCGCACAGATTCCAGTGAGCAAATCAGTATATCGGCCGCGCGCCCGTCGGCAATAGCAACTCTCGGGTTGGGCGGATCAACGATGCGCCTTTGCTACACTGCGCGGCCTCGGAAAGTTCTACACCCGGCCTGCATTCACCGGTTCTTATCGAACCTGCACGAACGATTCCGCACGCAGCGTGCCTGCTAATAGCGTTTTGCCGCTCGTTTCGCTGACCGCCATTTCTCCGCTCGACGGCCGCTATGGCCGGCAAACGGCCGAGCTGCGCGACATTTTCTCCGAGTTTGCCCTGATGCGAGAGCGGTTGCGCGTGGAAGGCGCCTGGCTGATCGCGCTCTCGTCCGCGGGTCTGCCCGGAATGCCAGCACTGGCCGCAGGTACCGAGCACGCTCTGCGCCAACTCGTCGCCGACTTCAGCATTGAAGACTGCTCGGAAATCAAGGCGATCGAAGCGGAGACCAATCACGACGTCAAGGCCGTCGAGTACTTCATCCGGCGGCGCGTCGGTGCCGCTCTGGGTGCTGCCGCTGAGTTCGTTCACTTTGCATGCACCTCGGAGGACATCAACAACGTTGCGCATGCGCGGATGCTCGATCGTGGCCGTGCTGTCCTCGTCCGACGATTGCACGCGATACACGATCAGCTGCGTGACCACGCGCATCGCCATGCCGAGGTGCCGATGCTTTCGCGCACGCACGGTCAACCGGCCAGCCCGACCACGATCGGCAAGGAGTTCGCCAATTTCTCGGTGCGGCTGTCCGGCGCGATCGGTGCTATCGAACGAGTCGCGCTGCTGGCAAAGATGAATGGCGCTGTCGGCAACTACAACGCCCATCTGGCAGCGTACCCAAACGTAGACTGGGAATCGCTGGCGCGCGGCGTCGTCGAACAGCTCGGACTGACTTTCAATACACACACGATCCAGATCGAGCCGCACGATGCGATGGCGGAGCTGTTCGACGCAATAGCGCGCGCAAATACGATCCTGGTCGACCTCGACCGCGACTTTTGGGGCTACATCTCACTCGGGTATTTCACGCAGAAAATGAAGGCTGGCGAGATCGGGTCGTCGACGATGCCGCACAAAGTCAATCCGATCGACTTCGAAAATTCGGAAGGCAACCTGGGGCTGGCCAACGCGCTGTTGCGGCATCTGGCAGAGAAGCTTCCGGTATCGCGCTGGCAGCGTGATTTAACTGATTCGACCGTGTTGCGCAACCTCGGGGTTGCGTTCGGATATGCGCTGCTGGCCTACGAATCGTGTCTGCGCGGCCTGGGCAAGCTCGAGATCAACGAGGCGCGGGTACACGCCGATCTGGACGATGCCTGGGAGGTGCTCGCCGAACCGGTACAGACGGTGATGCGACGGTACGGTGTCGAAAACTCCTACGAGCAGTTAAAGGCGCTTACTCGCGGCAAGGGCGTCACACGCGAGGCGCTGCACGCGTTCGTACGCGGGCTTGCGATACCGGCCGATGCGCGCGATGCGTTGCTGCGCTTGACTCCCGCCACCTACATCGGTAACGCCGCGGCGCTGGCGCGTCGGGCGTAACAGCCCCGCTATGCTTTTGACTCGACATGAAGGATCACCGATGTACCGATACGTGACAATCGCGGCCACTGCTGCGAGTCTGACCATCGCGATCGCATTGCCCGTCGCGGCGCAATACGCCAAGCCGGAGGATGCGGTGAAATACCGGAAGGCTGCGTTCACGGTTCTTAACAGTCACATGGGCAGGATCAACGGACAGCTGAAGTCGCCGACTCCGGACATGCAGGCGATTCAGAACAGCGCAGGCGTCGTCGAAGCGATGTCGAAGCTGCCGTGGGATGCATTCGGCCACGATACCGAGTTCGTGGCTGATTCGAGAGCGCTGCCGTCGGTGTACAAGAACGAAGCAAAAATCAAGGAGCTGGCCGGCAGGATGCAGGAAGAGGTTGCCAAGCTCAACGTGGCCGCAAAGACCGGCGATGCCAAGGCAGTGCGCACGCAGTTCTTCGTTGTCGCGAAAAGCTGCGACAACTGCCACGACGACTTTCGGGCTAAGTAGGCGCGCGCCTGACGGTCGCCACTTTCAGCCTGTTCGGCTTCATCATCGGTATCTGGGCCAAGGGATTCGAGCAGTTGCAGTCGTCCCGATGCTGGTCATCACGCCGCTGACGTTTCTCGGGGGCGCGTTTTATTCGATTGACATGCTGCCACCGGCCTGGCGAACGGCGTCGCTGTTCAATCCGGTCGTCTACCTGATCAGTGGTTTTCGCTGGAGTTTCTACGGTACTTCGGATGTTGGAATCGAGCTGAGCCTCGCGGCGACACTCGGTTTCTTCGCGATCTGTCTGGTGGTCGTGGGCTGGATCTTCAGGACCGGATATCGATTGAAGAACTGAGAAGCTGCCAGCGTTGCACCGGTTCGATGTTGCTGCCGTTGGAACTAGGCCGGCATTCCCTCCACCGTAGGCGTGGTCGGCAGCAGTTTGAAACGCACGCCGATGGCGAACAGATCGGCAGACTCCAATCGCCCGCGCCTTTCAAGCTCCGCTGCAATCGCGCGAAGCGCATCCTCGTGCGGTTTGAAGCATCCGTTGACGTAGCGCTCGTACATTTCAAAGACCTGCGGTGGCTGCATCGTGCCGAACATCTCCAGCGTCAGTCGATCGAACTGCGCGATTTCGGCGGCAGCGCGCACGAGCGCCACATCGCGTGGCATTTCGGCGATCAGCCGCTCGGCGGCAAAGCCGCCCAACCGAGTCAGCGCGAACTTCTCCAGGTCTTCGTGCTCCACTTCGGTGCAGTTGCCTCTTTCCGCGGGCTGAACATGCCCGCCGGCCTCGAGGAAGATGTCGAGCGGCTCCAGTGTTGCCAGCTGCGGCACCTCGCCGGCAAGCAGATAGCCGAGCGCGTGGCCGGCCTCACGCAAGGGCACGGTGCTGGCTAGCGAAGGCATCAGTTTGCGTGCGAAGTGGATACGCTCGAAGGAGATGCCGGCCCACTTCGAAATCGCCGCATGCAGTTCGGTGCGTCTGGCTTCCGGGTTGTAGGCCGCAAGCTTGGCGAACCAGACGTAATCGAACTTCTGCCCGTGATAAAGCATGCGGGCGAGGCCGCGGATGCGGTTCTGTTCCCTGGCCCACAGCTCGACAGCAGAGGTGGCGTCGCCTGTGCGCAACTGGCCGACGCGCTCCCTTCCCGTCGCTGGATCGAGGCCGGCGTTGGTAAGGGTCACGAACTCGCACATGCTGGCGAGCGGCGACGGCGCCATCGTGACGCCGGCCGATAGCGAGGCGGCCGTCGGTGTAACGCCATCGGCAAGCGCGCCGAGAATGCGTGCGGCAGTGCCCTGCGCGGCTATCCACCGCATGTGCTCAAAAGCCCTGCGCGCGTCCTCATCAGGAGGCGCAGCGGAGTCCGGCTGCATGTCGCTTAATGCCGTGTCAAGCGGCGATTTCGTGGCGATGTCAAACATGTTCACGGCCTGTCCCAGCTTTGTTGGTGGTCGCGACTCTAATCGCACACCCAAGATGTAGCAAGAGAAAGCTGCGTTCCCACTATTGGTTGTAGCTCGATCGCGAGTCAATGCAGATCCGCAGGCGACTATCTGCAACCGGGCCGGCAGTGCAGCTTCCCAAGCGCGTCGCGATGTACCGTATCGAAGAGATAATCTCGGGCGACGCGTTACGCAGCAGCGGGCGGCGCAATCCCGAGCCAGGAGGATCAATGAGCTATGTTGACGGTTATGTCGTACCGGTACCGATCAAGAATCTGCCGGCTTATCGGCGGATGGCGCAAAAGGCCGGGCGTATCTGGCGGGAGTATGGCGGGCTGGACTACAAGGAATGTGTCGGCGACGACGTGAAGCCGGGCAAAGTGACCTCGTTCCCGCAAAGCGTCAAGCTCAAGCCCGGCGAAACCGTCGTGTTCGCGTAGATTGTGTTCAAGTCGCGCAAGCATCGCGACCAGGTAAATGCCAGGGTGATGAAGGATCCGCGCCTCGCCGGCATGGCCGATCTGAAGGCGATGCCGTTCGATGCCAGGCGGATGTTCTGGGGCGGATTCAAGACCTTTGTCGAAGCCTGAGCGACTCCGCGAGGGGGCCCGCGACTTGAAAATCCCGGGCCGATTGTCGATTCGGCCGTTTCTGGTTCGTCGTACCAGTGGGAGCCCACACAACCGTGGCTTCGAACCGACAACACAGGAGATTGACGATGAGGTTCATGGTGATAGTCAAAGCGGACCCGGACACAGAAGCCGGCGTGATGCCAAGCCAGCAGTTGCTGACCGAGATGGGGAAGTACAACGAGGAACTGGTGAAGGCCGGCGTGATGCTCGCCGGCGAGGGGGTTCACCCGACCTCGAAAGGCAAGCGCGTCAGGTTTTCAGGAACCAAACGCACCGTGATCGACGGCCCATTTGCGGAGTCGAAGGAGCTGATTGCCGGTTTCTGGCTCTGGCAGTTGCGTTCGATCGACGAAGCCGTCGAATGGTTGAAGCGGGCGCCGTTCGATAACGGTGCCGAGGTTGAAATCCGGCCGGTGTTCGAGGCGGACGATTTCGGCGCCGAGTTCACGCCCGAACTCAGGGCGCAGGAGGAGCAACTGCGCGCGCAGGCTGAACTGAACCAGGCGAAGCGTCAGTAAAGTCCGCTCACATTTTTAAGGAGATCAGCAATGCACGTTCAGCCATACCTGATGTTCGATGGCCGCTGTGAAGAGGCAGTCAACTTTTATGTAAAGGCACTCGGCGCCACCGTCGAGATGATGATGCGTTATAGCGAGAGCCCCGATCCTCCGCCGCCCGGCATGGTGCCGCCGGGCTCGGAAAACAAGATCATGCACGCGAGCTTTCGCATCGGCGATTCAATCGTGATGGCTTCTGATGACTGCAGCGGCAAACCGTCGTTTCAGGGGTTTTCGCTGTCGATCACGGTGCCTGACGAGGCCGCGGCCGATCGCGCGTTCAACGCCCTGGTCGAAGGCGGTCAGGTGCACATGCCGCTTGGAAAGACCTTCTGGTCGCCGCGGTTTGGAATGCTCGCTGACCGCTTCGGCGTTGGCTGGATGGTTAACGTGGTCCCTAACCATTAGCCCGATGAAGTACCTCTGCCTCGTCTACAGTGAAGAAAAGAACCTGGAAGCGGTGCCGGATTCCGAGTGTGTGTCGTACGACGCCGCGCTGCGAGAAAGCGGACGGTGTTTGGCGTCGGAGGCCCTGCAGCCGGCTCGCACCGCCTCCACGGTGCGCGTGCGCAACGGCAAGGTGTCGATCACCGATGGTCCATTTGCGGAGACCAAGGAGGTGCTCGCCGGGTTCTATCTGATCGATGCCAATGACCTGAACGAAGCGCTCGAACTGGCCGCCAAGATACCGCCCGCACGGGTCGGAAGTATCGAAGTGCGGCCGATCCGTCCGATCCGCGAAACGGTGCTCGCTGAGGCGAACGCGCATGTGTCAGCGTGACTGCGGCTGATACGCAC
The DNA here is from genome assembly GCA_041747615.1 of Burkholderiaceae bacterium. Lineage (GTDB taxonomy): Bacteria > Pseudomonadota > Gammaproteobacteria > Burkholderiales > Burkholderiaceae_F > JACCZX01. The sequence continues at coordinate 12,913 of JBGTEW010000262.1, forward strand.
CGCGCGATTGATGCCGTCTGGCGGATCGAGTCGGCAAAGATCATTGCCAGTGTCGCGCGCATCGTGCGCGACGTGGGTCTGGCCGAAGAGCTGGCATCCGATGCGCTGGTCGCCGCGCTCGAGCGCTGGCCCGACTCCGGCGTACCGGACAATCCGGCCGCATGGCTGATGACGGC
>JBGTEW010000263.1:0-2685 GCA_041747615.1 Burkholderiaceae bacterium
GTCGCCTTCCTTGACTTCGCTGCCCACATCGACATGCAGCTTATTCAGCTGGCCCGACACCTGCGCACCGACATCGACGTAGTCGCGCGGCTGCAGTGAGCCGGTGGCGCCGACCAGGTCTTCTATGTCTCCGCGCTGCACGACGCCAAAGACATAGTCATCGGTCGCGGCGGTACCGCCGCCCCATGTCTTCCACGCCCACCAGCCGGCGGCACCGATCACCAGCGCCAGCAGCGCCGCGATGACAGCGCGGAGCCAGGGTCGGGGAGCAGGTAAGGGACCTCGCATTTGAATGGGTTCCGGAGCAGACAAGAGTTGACCTCGTTATACAACGCGCAGAGCGCCACCTTTGCGCACCCATAAGAGGGCGGCGCGAGTCGCTTGTTCGGGTCTCATTGGCAACAAGATGTATCCGGACGTGGCCCAGGCGGCGATTCCGTGAAGCGGCAGGTTTTAGACGCGCAATTCAACGCGTTCCGTGCCCGCGGCCGATTGCTCGACTTACGCGCTCGTTTTTGACAGTTCGATAGCGGTAGATGCACGTAGTCTGACTCCATGCGAGACAACTCCGATCGGCTCAAGGCGATCCAGTCACACGCGTCCACGCTGACCGCGGATGCGTCGCGCCGTCCCGCCGGGGATATTTTGATCGAGCTGGATGCTCTGCAGCGCGAGCTCAGCACGACCGATGCGTCGCGTGTCGAGGCTTATGTCGCAGCGGTGTTTGCGGTCGTCGGGGGTTTCAACGTGTTGGGGCGGGCGCAGAAAATGGGTCCGCTGCTCGAGCGTGCGATTGGCATTTGCCGCGCGAACTCAAAGACACAGCTGCTGAGGCGAGCGCTTTCGCTGTATGGCTATTTCACGGGGAATATCCTGAACGCACCCACCGCGCTGGGATGCCTGCAGGAGGCCGTTGAATTGTGCCGCGAGATCAACGACCCGGTCGCCGAGGTGTCGACCGTCGTCAATCTGGGGGTCGTGCTGACCAATATCGGGTGGGATGACAACGCGCAGAGATCGTTCCAGCTGGCGTGGAATACGTATGAGCGCAACGCGAAGGCGTTCACGGGACCCGATGCGGGGTTGATGCCGGCGGCGGCAGCGGCCAACATGGCTGCGATTTCCTCACAGCTGAACGACGTTGAGCGTGGGCTCGCGTTCAGCACGCGTGCGCGCGCGCTGGCGCACTGTGACACTCCCAACACGCAGCACCGAACGGTGCAACTGCACTACGACAACATCCATTGCATCCTGCTGGCAAAAGCCGGGCGGCTGAAGGAAGCGAGTGAGGTCGCGCAGTCGATGCTGGCGGCGGCGAAGGACTCAGCTAACGTGCGCTGGGAATATCTGGCGTTGCAAGGTGCAGGAATGGTCGATGTGCGGCTCGGCAAGATCGACGAGGGGCTGGAGCTGCTGAGAAAGTCGCATCGCCGTGCAGCGTCCATCTCGGCCAGCATGGAAGTGCCGGCGCACCTGATGCTGGCGGAGGCTTACCGTTATGTGGGTAAGCCCGAAGAGTCGCTGCAAGTGATGCGCGAAGTGTCGGAGCTGCTAAAGAAGATGCAGAGGATGCACTTCGAGCGCGCTCAGCCGCAACCGGGTGAGTCGGTCGAGGAAGAATGGCAAAACACGCGGCCGCTGGGGTGGGAGGAACACATCCCGCTCGACGACAAGCTGGTCGCTCTGGAAAACCTGGCTGCCGCTGCCGAAGCGAAGCAGGAGCCGAGCGGCGAACACACGATCCGTGTCGGAGCACTCGCACGGCTCGCCGCAGACAAACTTCCGTGGGCGGTCGCGGTGCTGACGAAGATCGAGCGTGCGGCACGCCTGCACGATGTGGGCAAGGGGTCGGTTCCCGAAACGCTGCTACGCCAGCGCGGCCCGCTGACGTGGCAGGAAAAGGAATTTCTGCACTCGCACGCGAAGTTTGGTGAGCAGCTGATCCGCGAGCAGCTCGGTGATCAGCGCTGCACGGTTTATGCGCACGTGGCCCGCTCGCATCACGAGCGCTTCGACGGCAACGGCACTCCCGACGCGTTGGCCGGTCAGGACATTCCAGTCGAAGCGCGGATCGTGCACGTCGCCGACGCCTACGACTCGTTGACGCATGACCGGCCCTGGAGAAAGGCGCTGCCGCATGACGAAGTAGCGATCTATCTGCGCACCGAAAAGAGCGCGCAGTTCGATCCGACGGTCGTCGATGCGCTGCTACAGGGCGTCCAGCAGCTTCGGGGCAAGGGCCAGAGCCTTGATGATCAGCTGGTTGAAACTGCCGAACCGTCCGAGTTCGTCAAAGCGCGCCGCTCGCTGGGGAAACTGCTGAACTGATCAGCAAGTGTCTTCTCCGGCAGGGTAAAACCACAATACGTTTCGTAGGTGATCGCGAGTAGGATCGGCGACTGTTTTTCAGCGGCCTCATGACTTCGAGCAAGTAGAAAAACAGAATTGATTAAAGGAGACAAGGATGAATAATGCAGTGAAGTCGGTATTGGCTGTCGCCGGCGCGTTCGTTTTAGCCGGTTGCACGACCGCTCAGTCGCCACAGGCGGGCGGCGCGAAGAACATGACGTTCTTCATCACCAGCACCGGAGTTGGCAAGGGCGCAGACCTGGGCGGCATCGATGGCGCCGACCAGCATTGCGAGCGTCTCGCGAATGCCGCCGGCGCCAGCGGCCGGACGTGGCG
>JBGTEW010000264.1:0-6004 GCA_041747615.1 Burkholderiaceae bacterium
GCCCTCCGGCAGCGCGAACTGGCTGCGATGACTCGCAAGCGGGTCCTGCGTATCCAGCGCAACGCACTCGTCGCGCGTCATCTGAGCTCCCGCATCACCGCGCGCACCGGGCTGGCATCGCAACCGGCGATCTTCAGCGGCAACGCGATAAGTTCGTAGTCGCCTGCCGGCACGACGTCGAGCACGATGCCCTCCAGGATCGCCATGCCGTGCGCGCGTACGCGCTGGTGAGCATCGAGCGTCTTGCTGTGCTCGGGATCGAGCGAGGGCGTATCGATCCCGATCAGGCGCACGCCGTGCTGATGCAAAAGATCGATCGTCGGCGGCGCGATTGCGGTGAACTTCGAATCCCAGTGTGTCGGCGCGTTGCGGTAGGTGCGGAACAACACTCGCGGCGGCGACGCCGTCAGGTGCTTCTCCGCATGCCGCGGTTCGATCAGCGCGCCGACACCGATCGCATGGATCACGCGGCACGGCCCCAGGTATGTTGCAAGCGGCACATCGGCAATCGACGCACCGGCGGAGTCGTAATGCAGCGGCGCGTCGGTGTGACTGCCGGTGTGCGGCGACAGCGTGATCTCGGAGACGTTGACCGGGCAGCCCGGCGCGAGCGTCCAGGTCCAGCGCTGCGAGAACGCTGTGTCGCCGGGAAATACCGGAAAGCCGGGCCCGATCGCGGGTGAGATGTCCCAGAGGCGCATTTCGAAATTCTAGGTGATCGGTGATCCGTGATCAGTGAAATACTGGCGATCATGCGCATCGACATTATTGGCGGCGGTCCTGCGGGGCTGTATTTCGCGATCCTGGCGAAGAAAAGCTTTCCCACCGCAATGATCGACGTCGTCGAGCGCAATGCAGCCGACGATACGTTTGGCTTCGGAATCGTCCTGTCCGACGAAACACTGGCGAATTTGAAAGCGGCAGACGAACCGAGCTATCGCGAGATAGCAGCGAGCTTCGCCTACTGGGACGATATCTACGTGCAGTTCCGCGGGCACGTGATGAGGTCGTCGGGTCACGGTTTCTCCGGCATCAAGCGCATTACGTTGCTGCAGATCCTGCAGCGGCGCGCGAGCGTGTTGGGCGTGCGCGTGCGTTACGGCACCGAAGACCCGGGCATGGCTGCTCATCACGGCGCTCAGCTGGTCGTGGCCGCAGACGGCGCCAACTCCGCCATACGCGAGCAGAACAAGGAGCACTTTGCCGCGACGATCGACGTGCGGTGCAACCGGTTCGTCTGGCTTGGCGCCGATCTGTCTTTGCCGGGCTTCTCATACAGCTTCCGCGAGAACGAGCACGGGCTGTGGAACATGCACGCCTACATGTACGCGCCCGGCGAGAGCACGCTCGTCGTCGAAACGACGGAGGAAGCCTGGCTTCGCTCGGGTCTTGCGGTCGACGACGAGGCGGCCACCGCGGCGTATGTCGAGCGCGTGTTCAAGGAGGAGCTGAAGGGCAGCCGGGTGCTCACCAATCGTTCGCTATGGCGGCAGTTTCCCACGATTACGCTTGCTACCTGGCACGGACGATCGAACGGTACGCACGTCGTGCTGCTCGGCGACGCGGCGCATACGGCGCACTTCGCGATCGGCTCCGGAACCAAGCTGGCGCTCGAAGACGCGATCGCGCTGCACAGGTCTTTGATTGTGCGACCCGATGACCTGGGCGGCGCGCTCGCCGATTACGAGGCGCAGCGCCGCGATGAAGTCGGACGCATCCAGCACTCGGCCAATGTCTCGCTGGCGTGGTTCGAAAATGTGCGCCGTTTCTGGGAACTCGAGCCGTGGCAGTTCAATGTCAGTCTGCTGACGCGCAGCAAGCAGATCACGTATGAAAATCTGCGGCTGCGCGATGCCGCGCTAGTGGCCGATGCAACCGGGCGCTGGAACCGGCGCGAAGCCGAGCGCTTGAACCTCAAGCCGCCGGCCGATCTGCAAACTCCGCCGATGTTCGCGCCGCTGAGGTTGCGCGATCTTTGGATCCGCAATCGCGTCGTCGTGTCGCCGATGGCGCAGTACTCGGCGGTGAACGGCACGCCGAACGATTGGCACTTCGCTCACTATGCCGAGCGCGCGAAGGGCGGCGCCGGGCTGGTGTTCGTCGAGATGACGTGCGTGTCGCCGCACGGCCGCATCACGCCCGGCTGCACCGGCTTGTACGCACCGGAGCACGTCGATGCCTGGAAGCGCATTGTCGACTTCGTGCACCATCACACAGACGCGAAGATCGCGATGCAGATCGGGCATTCCGGTCGTAAGGGATCGACCCAGGTCGGATGGCGGCAGATGGACTGGCCGCTCGACCAAGAAGACAGCGAGGCGAACTGGCCGCTGGTATCGGCTTCGGAGATTCCTTACCGGCCTGGAGTCAGCCAGATGCCGCGCGCAGCGACGCGCGCCGATATGGAGGAGTTGATCGAACAATTCTGCACCTCCGCCATCATGGCGGAGCAAGCTGGCTTCGACCTGCTCGAGCTGCACATGGCGCACGGCTACCTGCTTGCCAGTTTCTTGTCGCCGATCACCAATCGTCGCAGCGACGAGTACGGCGGTTCACTCGCCAATCGATTGCGTTTCCCGCTCGAACTGTTCCGTGCGGTGCGCGCGGTATGGCCCAAGCAGAAGCCGATGTCGGTGCGCGTGTCAGCAACGGACTGGATTGCCGGCGGCACCACCGGCGCCGACAGCGTGCAGATCGCGCGCGCGTTCAAGGAGGCCGGCTGCGACTTGTTCGACGTATCCACCGGGCAGACGGATCCGGCGAGCAAGCCAGTGTACGGTCGCATGTTTCAGGCCACGTTCTCGGAGCAGATCAGGCTGGAAGTCGGCATCGCCACGATGGCGGTGGGCGCAGTGACGAGCGCCGATCAGGTCAACACGCTGTTGATCTCGGGTCGCGCCGATCTGGTGGCACTCGCGCGGCCGCATCTGGCGGACCCTTATTTCACGCTGCACGCCGCGGCCGAAGCCGGGCACGAAGGCGTGACCTGGCCGTCGCAGTATCTGAGCGGTGCGCAACAATTGCACGCGCTGCACCGGCGCGCTCGTGAAGACGCGACACGGAAGGGCGTTAACGGCGTGCAATGAGTTGCGTCGCCAGCGCCGTGCCGGCAAGAATGACGGCACAGCCTGCGAGCATCAGCGCCGTCACTTCCTCTGCGAGAAACAGCGCGCCCCACAGCATCGCGAACGCGGGAATTAGAAAGGTGACTGCCATAGTCTTGGTTGGGCCGATGCGCGAGATCAACCTGAAGTAAAGCGCGTAGGCCAGCCCGGTGCAGAAAACACCGAGGGCGATGACGGCGAACCAGTCGAGCGCACGCGGAGCGACCGCAGGCCAGTTGACGATCGTGAAGGGCAGCAGCAACACGGCGGCAGCGATCTGGCTGCCGGCCGCCACGGAGAGCGGACGAAGATGCGCGAAGTAGCGCTTCGCCAGGTTTCCGGAAATGGCGTACGACACCGATGCAACAAGGGCAGCGGCGATGGCCCACCCGCCGCCGCCGGGCGTGAAGTTGGCGCTGCCCGCCGAAAGCCACAGCACACCGGCGAAGCCGATCGCAAGACCGAGCCATTGCAGCCACGTCAGCCGGTCGCGTAGCCATAGCCACGCCACCAACGCGGCGAACAGCGGCACCGTCGCATTCAGGATCGCCGCCAGGCCGGCAGTGATCGACAGCGCCGCATAGGCGAACAACACGAACGGGATCGCAGAGTTGAACGCGCCGAGCAGCAGCAGACGAGGCGCGTTCGGTGCAAGTTCGGGCACACCGCCGCGCCACGCCAACAATGCCAGCAGCACCACCGCCGCGATCGCGGTGCGCAGATCGGCAATGGCGAACGGACCAAACGCCGGCGCTGCTATCCGAGTAAAGAGAAAGCTTGCGCCCCAAAGCGCCGCAAGCAACAGGAAGTCGATCAGGTCGCGAGCCTTCATGGGTGGGGATTGTCGTGCGGTGGCGGCCGGCGTCCGATCCGGTTCTTGCGGTCGAGTCCGCCGGTACGCGCGACATCATGCAGCTTTTGGGCAATACTTGCGCGGGCAGAAAAACCGTCGGAGGGGAGTCAAAGAGTGAAAAGAGCAATTCTGATCATCGCAGCGCTGGGCTCACTGCTGGTCGCGGGTTGTGCTCACCGCTTTTCCATCATCGATCCGGCTCGGCCACAAGTGTTTGTTGTTGAAGGCAGGATTGTGGTCAATCAGGAGCCGGTGATCGTGAAGCGGCCCGGCACCATCACATGGACGCTGCCTTGGGGCTCGAAAGTCCGTTTTGCCGATAACGGCATCACAGTGGACGCATTCGTCAAGCCACTGCCGACGCGTGATGGAAGGTCGCAGCAGCGCCCCGTCACCCGCGACCCGAGTCGGGCCTCTCTGTTCAGGTGCGAACCCAACAAGGAAAGAACCGAATTCTCCTGCAACGTGCCGCAGGAAGTTCAACCGGGCTTCTATGCCTACACGATTCGCCTGCTTGCGGACGGCAAGCCGCTCGAGTTGGACCCAACGATCATGGCCGAGTAGCGACTAACCAGCGACGCGCCCTCTCCGTTGCTTCGTCGTACCCCAGGGCGCGGCCGATCGACTCGCACTCGATTGCGCTGCGGCCGAGCACGCTTTGCGCCCGGCTAATGGCCGCGGAGAGAAAGGCCTGGTCGGCGGGGTCGCGTCGCAACTCGCTTCTATCGGCTTGCGCTTCCGCCGCGCCAAAGAACTCTGCACCAAGGCGAAAGTCGCCTTCTGCGATGGCGAGGCCCGCACAGATCTCAAGAAGACTCTGCCCCATCGCCTTCGAACCGATGCGGGCGACGATCGTCAAAACCTCTTCGAGCAGTTGTCTTGCTTCCGATGGTTGATCGCGAAGCACAGCAACCATGGCGAGATTGAGCAGCGCGGCCGCCACGCTCTCGTCGTCCCCCAGTTTACGCATCAGTGACACGCACTCGGTGTACAACGGATACGCGCGATCCAACGCTCCCTGTGCCCTCAGCACCTGTGCCTGCGTATTCATCGCTAGCGCCAGCGTGCGTTTGTTACTGACCGTGCGGGCAAGCGCGACGGCCTCCTCACAGCATGCGAGCGCGGCGTCGGGTCTTCCGAGCGCGAGCTCGACCACACCAAGCAGCTGCAATGCCACCACGACGCGTGAACCATCGTTCAGCTCGCGTGCGATCGCCAGGCTCTGCTGCAGAAGTTGATGCGCCTCTGCATACCGGCCCATGAAGTAGCAGATCTGCCCCGCATCTGCAAGCCCGCGGCAGCGCGACAGTGTTCGGCCTTGCGCATGCGGATGAGCCAGCGCCTCAGCGGTGACCCGATATCCCAGACCGAGAAGCCCGCGGTTCAGCCAATAGAACTTCAATGCGAACACCATGCGCAGATCGGCCTCGGCACCGCAGTCAATTCGATCGCACCATGCGTGGGCCCCCAGGATGTTTTCGCGTTCAGCATCGAGCATGTTCATGCACGCGCCTTGCTCGGGCCCAAGCATTCGTGGTCGCAATTGCTCGACGAACTGCGAGTAGTAGTCGAGATGACGCTGGCGGGTGCCTGCGTCGTCACCGGACGCCTCAAGCTTCTCCAGCGCGTAGTGCTGCACGGTGTCCAGCATCCGGTACCGCTCTCGGCTCGCTTCCATTACGACCAGCGACTTGTCGACCAGCTGAGACTGCAGGTCGATGACATCGCCGGCTTCGATTGAGCCGCCTGCGCAGATGGATTCCGCGGCCTCCAGCGTCCAGCCTCCGGCGAACACTGACACGCGTTGAAAGACCGCGCGCTCGCGTTCGTCAAGCAGGTCGTAGCTCCAGTCAATCAGGGCGCGCAGCGTGCGCTGGCGCGGCAACACAGTTCTGTCGCCGCTCACCAGCAGCTTGAAGCGGTCGTTTAGGCGCGCGGCGATGTTCTCGACTGACAGCGCGCGTGCGCGCGCGGCGGCGAGCTCGATCGCGAGGGGAATCCCGTCGAGCCGGTGGCAGATGTCGGACACCGCTGCGGCGTTGCCGTC
>JBGTEW010000265.1:0-2258 GCA_041747615.1 Burkholderiaceae bacterium
GCCACCAGCACCGGATGCGTCAGCGACTTGACGCCGACGCGCTGGATTGCCAGATCGCGGCCGTCGGTGCCGGACTGCACGTCGGGCAGGAACAGGTTATCCGGTGCGTTCATTTCGTGTTCAGCAGCCGCTCGATCTGGCCCGTGAGCCGCTTGTCCAGCGGCGATGTATTGCTTGAAAACGCCGCCACCACGTTGCCTTCGCGATCGACCAGGTACTTGTGAAAGTTCCACTTCGGCGGCTGGCTGGTCGATCTGGCAAGCGCGGCGAAAAAGGGATTTGCCGCGGCGCCTGCGACCGACGACTTGGCAAACATCGGAAACTTGACGCCGTACGTATTGAAGCAGAAATCTGCGATCTGCTTGTTGTCGGCCTTCTCCTGGTTACCGAAGTCCGCCGACGGAAATCCGAGTACTGTCAACCCGCGCGCGGCATATTGTTCATGCAGTTTCTCCAGCCCTTCGTATTGCGGAGTGAAGCCACAGTAGCTCGCGGTATTGACCACCAGCAGGACGCGCCCGCTGTACTGGCAAAGCGTTTGCGGCGCCTCGTCCTGCAAGCGCGGGAAGGTATGGTTCAACAGGACCGGGCATTGCTGCGCGTGGGCCGCAGTGCATAGCCAAAGACTGGCAGTCGCAAGCACAAGGACGATGTATTTTTGCATCGCCTGAAGTCTAACCGTTGTGTAAAGGGCGATGCTGATTGAAAGGACGGGCCAAATGAGGCTTGATCAACGAGTCGCGATCGTGACCGGGGCGGCACAGGGCATCGGCTTGGCGTGCGCACGATTGTTCGCAGAGCACGGCGCGAAAGTCGTCATCGCCGATGTCAACGACGAGGGCGCACTGCTGGCGCGCGAGATTGGCAGCGCGGCCAGCTTCAAGCGGACCGATGTCGGCCAGCGAGCTGATTGCGAGGCGCTGATCGGGCACGCGATCGAAAGGTTCGGGCGGATCGACATTCTCGTCAATAACGCGGGCATCGTTCACGGTGCGGATTTCCTCGATCTGGCCGAAGAAGATTTCGACCGGGTGCTGCGCGTGAACCTGAAAGGGGCATTCCTCTGCGGGCAGGCAGCTGCGCGGCGGATGATCGTGCAGGCGCCGCGCGCCGACGGTCAGCGCGGCGTGATCATCAATATGTCGAGCATCAATTCGGTGGTCGCGATCGCGAACCAGATTCCCTACACAGTCAGCAAGGGCGGGCTCAACCAGTTGACGAAGGTGATGGCGCTGGCGCTGGCGCCGCACGGCGTTCGCGTGATGGGGATCGGGCCCGGCTCGATCGCCACCGACATGCTGAAGGCCGCGGTGCTGACCGACAGTGCCGCGCGCAGCCGCATCATGTCGCGCACGCCGCTGCAACGCCTCGGCGAGCCGGATGAGATCGCCAAGGTTGCGCTGTTCCTCGCCAGCGATGATGCGTCCTACATGACCGGCACCACCGTATATCCCGACGGTGGGCGGCTGGCCCTGAACTACACGGTTTAGAAGTGAGATAGGTACTCAGATTCCGTCGCAACTTGCTGTCGACCCGGCGCGCGAGCGCGTGATGCTGCTGACACTGGCGGCGATCCAGTTCACCACCGTGCTCGACTTCATGGTCATCATGCCGCTCGCGCCGCAGTTCACGCGCGCGTTCGACCTCAGCGCGCAACAGTTCGGATGGCTGATTTCGGCGTACACGTTCGCTGCGGCCGTCGTCGGTATTGTCGCCGCTGTGGTGATAGAGCGCTTCGAGCGCAAACGACTGCTGCTCGCGATCTACGTCGGCTTTGTTGCGGCGGCGGTGGTGACGGCGGCTGCGCAAAGTTTTTCGATGCTGCTGCTGGCGCGGGCGCTGGCCGGCGTCTTCGGCGGCGTGCTGTATGGCGTGATTTTCACGATCATCGGCGACACGATTCCCGAAGTCCGCCGCGGGCGCGCGACCGGCGTTGTGATGACATCGTTCGCGGTCTCGACCGTCGCCGGCGTGCCGATCGCACTGTTGCTGTCAAACGCATTCAACTGGCGCGCGGCCTTTGTGGTCGTGGCTGCCGCGGGCGCCATCAACGCCGTGATTGCATGGCGAACACTGCCGAATGTCGGCCGCGTTCTGCCGCCTGCCATTGAGCGCCAGCACGAGCACCAGATCTGGAGCGACTTCGTGCACACGCTGACGTTTCCCAATCACCTGCGCGCGTTCGCCTTCACTTTTCTGATGATGGTCTCAGGATTCACCGTGATCCCTTACATCAGCCTTTACATGGTGTCGAATAT
>JBGTEW010000266.1:0-5683 GCA_041747615.1 Burkholderiaceae bacterium
CTGGTGCAGTTCCGGCGCTCGGTGGCCGAGGTCGACAAGGTCAGTGCGCTGGCCCGGGTCGGCGGCGCGATTGTCGACGACGTGGTGCTGAGTCAGCAGCGCGGCGACGGCAAGGGCGACCTGCACTTGGTGCGGCTACCGCTCGGACTGACGATCGCCGCGGCGATGCGCGGCCTGCAAAACGACGCCGCGGTCGAGTTTGCCGAACCCAACTGGGTCTACCGGCACCACGCCGTGTCCAACGACACCTATTACACCAACGGCTCGCTTTGGGGCATGTACGGCGACGCGACGAGCCCGAAGAATCAGTACGGTTCGCAGGCGGGCGAAGCGTGGGCAAACAACAAGACGAACTGCGGCACGGTGTGGGTCGGCATCATCGATGAAGGCTATATGTATACGCATCAGGACTTGGCGGCCAATGCCGGCACCAACCCCGGTGAAATCCCCGGCAACGGCATTGACGACGACGGCAACGGATACGTCGACGATGTCTACGGCTGGGACTTCGCTGGCGGCGACAACACGGTGTTCGATGGCCTGTCCGACGACCACGGCACGCATGTGGCCGGCACGATCGGCGCAGTCGGCGGCAATGGCGCAGGCGTGGCGGGCGTCTGCTGGACGGTCAAGCTGATCAACGCCAAGTTTCTCGGCAGCAACGGCGGCACCACCGCCAATGCGATCAAGGCGGTCGATTACATGACCGATCTGAAAACGCGTCATCGTCTAGACATGATCGCCACCAACAATTCATGGGGCGGTGGCGGCTATTCGCAGGGGTTGTTCGACGCGATCGACCGCGCCAACAAAGCCGGCATCCTGTTCGTTGCCGCCGCGGGCAATGGCGGCAGCGACGGCGTCGGCGACAACAACGACACGACGCCGCATTACCCGTCGAGCTACACCAACACCAACATCATCGCGGTCGCGTCGATCACCTCGAGCGGCGCCAAGTCGGGCTTCTCAAATTACGGCGCGACGAGCGTCGACCTCGGCGGGCCGGGCTCGGGCATCTATTCGACGGTGCCGGTGCGCTCGCGCGGCAAGATCGCATCCGGCTATGCGTCGTACAGCGGCACCTCGATGGCCACGCCGCATGTCTCCGGCGCCGCGGCCCTGTACAGGGCGCAAAACCCGAACGCCGACGCCAGCGTCGTAAAAGCGGCGATCCTTTCCAAGGCAGTGCCGACCGCGTCGCTGAACACCATCACCGCAACCGGCGGACGACTCGACGTCAGCGGCTACTGATCGGCAATCGGAAAACCGCGCGCTGCGCGGTTTTCTACCGACTGCCCGCCGCGACGGCGGCCGACACCGTTGAATCGGCGTACGCCGACATCGGTGGACACGCGCAGACGACGTTGCGGTCGCCGTACGCATTGTCGACCCGGCCCACCGGCGGCCAGTACTTCTGCCACCTCAGGTGCGCGACCGGAAACGCCGCCTGTTCGCGCGTGTAGTCGTGCACCCAGTTGTCGGCCATCACCATCGCCGCCGTGTGCGGCGCATTTTTCAACGGGTTGTCGTCTCGATCGCCGCCGCCGGTTTCGACTGCGCGGATTTCCTCGCGAATCGCGACCATCGCATCGACGAAACGATCGAGTTCGACCTTCGGTTCGGACTCGGTCGGCTCGACCATCAGCGTGCCGGGCACCGGGAACGACAGGGTCGGCGCGTGAAAGCCATAGTCCATCAGCCGCTTGGCGACGTCTTCGGCTGAAATCCCGCTCGCGTCCTTCAGCGGCCGCAGATCGAGAATGCACTCGTGCGCGACGTAACCGTTGCGCCCGGCGTAAAGCGTCGGAAAGTGCGGCTCGAGCTTTTTCGCGATGTAATTGGCGTTGAGCACAGCCACCTGCGTCGCCCGCTTCAGGCCATCGCGCCCCATCATCGTGATGTACATCCACGGAATCGGCAGGATGCTCGCGCTCCCAAACTCGGTGGCACTCACCATGCCGACAGCACTGTGTCCGCCGGGCCTGCCCGGCAGGTACGGAGCGAGGTGCGACTTGACCGCAACCGGGCCGACCCCGGGCCCGCCACCGCCATGCGGAATGCAAAACGTCTTGTGCAGATTCAGATGAGAGACATCGGAACCGAACTTGCCCGGCTTCGCCACCCCTACCAGCGCGTTCAGGTTGGCGCCGTCGGTATAGACCTGCCCGCCATTGGCGTGAATGACCTCGCAGATGTCGACGATCACCTCTTCGAACACTCCGTGCGTTGACGGATACGTCACCATCAACGCCGCCAGGTCATCTGCATGCCGCTCGGCCTTAGCGCGCAGATCCGCGATATCCACGTTACCGTTGCGATCGGTCTTCACGGAGATCACATCCATGCCGCACAGCTGCGCCGACGCTGGATTGGTGCCGTGTGCGCTGTCCGGGATCAGGCAAACGTTCCGATGGCCCTCGCCGCGCGAGCGGTGGTAGGCGCGGATCGCCAGCAGGCCGGCATATTCGCCCTGCGCCCCGGAGTTCGGCTGCAGGCTGACCGCGTCGTAGCCTGTGCACTCGGCGAGCATATGTTCGAGCTCAGAAATCAGCTGCCGGTAGCCCGCCGTCTGTGCTACCGGTGCCAGCGGGTGAATGCTGCCGAATTCCGGCCACGTGACCGGAACCATCTCGCTGGTGGCGTTCAATTTCATCGTGCATGACCCGAGCGGGATCATCGTGCGGTCGAGTGCAAGATCCTTGTCCGCGAGCGACCGCATGTATCGGAGCATCTCGTGCTCGCTGTGATGCGCATTGAATACCGGGTGCGTCAAAAATGGCGTAGTGCGGCGCAGAGCGGCCGGTATCGCCGCCTCGACGGCGAAGTCGATCTCTCTATCGAGCGCGCCGACTTCGGCGTCGATGCCGAAAATTCTCCAAAGCGCGAGCACATCGGCGCGCGTCGCCGTCTCGTCGAGCGAAATGCCGACCATTTTCTGCGCAGATTCACCGAAGTGGCGCAAATTGATGTTTGCGGAATTCGCCGCCGCGTGAATCGCTGCTGCATCGATTCCGGTGACGGCGATCGTGTCGAAATAGCTGCCGCCGACTTTCAATCCCGCGCGCTTCAGTCCTTCGGCCAGAATAGCCGTCAATCGATGCACGCGGCACGCAATGCGGGTCAGGCCTTCGGGCCCGTGATACACCGCGTACATGCTGGCCATCACCGCCAGCAGTACCTGCGCGGTACAGATGTTCGACGTCGCTTTCTCGCGTCGAATGTGCTGCTCGCGAGTCTGCAACGTCAGGCGATAGGCAGGCTGACCCTGCGAATCGACCGAGACTCCCACCAATCGCCCCGGCATCGAGCGCTTGAACGCGTCCTTGCACGCCAGAAACGCGGCGTGCGGCCCGCCGAAACCGAACGGCACCCCGAAGCGCTGCGAATTGCCGACGACGATATCGGCATCCCAGGTTCCGGGCGCTTCGAGCAACGTCAGAGCAAGCAGATCGGTCGCAACGCAGAACAACGCACCGGCGTCGTGCGCCTGCGTCACCAGGGCGCGCATATCGTGAATCAAACCGGTGGTCGACGGATATTGTGCGAGCACTGCGAAATACTGGCCGTTTTTCATCAGCTCGGGCACGAACCCGACCTTGACCTCGATGCCCAGCGGCTCGGCACGCGTCTTCACGACCTCGATCGTCTGCGGATGGCAATCGCCGGCCACCAGCAGCACGCTGCTCCTGCTCTTCGCGCTGCGCTTTGCGAGCGTCATCGCCTCGGCCGCGGCGGTCGCTTCGTCAAGCAGTGACGAATTGGCGATAGCCATGCCGGTCAGGTCCGACACCATCGTCTGAAAATTGATCAGCGCTTCCAGCCGGCCCTGCGATATCTCGGCCTGATACGGCGTGTACGCCGTATACCAGGCCGGATTCTCCAGGACATTGCGGAGGATGACCTTGGGTGTATGCGTCCCGTAGTAGCCCTGGCCGATAAAGCTGCGCGCCACGGTGTTCTTGATGGCGATCGCGCGAATTTTGGCGAGCGCCTCTTCTTCGTTGATTGCGGTGGGCAGCGCAAGTGGCGCGGTCAGCCTGATCGTCGAAGGCACGATCGCGTCGACCAAGGCGTCGAGCGATGCGGCACCGACGACCGCAAGCATCTCGGAAATCTCGGCATCGTTCGGCCCGATGTGCCGGGAATGAAAATCGTTGTGGGCTTCCAGTTCGGACAGCGTCGGCATCTACTTTGCGTCCACCGTTGATCGATAGCTGGCGGCGTCCATCAGCGCGTCAAGCTGCGCGTCGGCTCTCAGCTTGAAGATCCATGCGTCATACGGGCCGGAGTTAAGTTTCTGCGGTTCCGCTTCGAGCGCTTCATTGAAGGCGACGACTTCGCCGTCGACCGGCGCGTATATGTCCGACGCTGCCTTGACCGACTCGACGACGCCCGCTGTCTCGCCGGCCTTCAGTGTCTGGCCCACTTTCACATCGCCGACGAACACCAGGTCGCCCAGCATGTCCTGCGCGGCATCCGTGATGCCTACCCATAGCAGGCCGTCGTCGCCCTGCTTGACCCACTCGTGCGTTGATGTGTACCTGAGATCTTCTGGAAATTGCATATGAACTCCGATCGGTTAAAGCAGAACCTTGCCGTTGCGCACGAACGGCAGGTTGACGACTTGCGCATTCAGCAGCTTGCCGCGCACGTCGACCTGCACCGTGTCGCCGGCCTTTACTTCGCGCGGCACGCGCGCCATCGCGATTGAGGCCTGCATCGTGGGCGAGAACGTTCCGCTGGTGACTTCACCGTTGCCCGCAGCCGTGATCACCTTTTGATGTGAACGCAGCACGCCGCGGTCGAGGAGCTTCAACCCAACCAGCGAAGAACGCGCAGCAGCATCTTCCGATGCATGTTCGACAGCAGCACGGCCGATGAAATCGCGCGGCGTTCGCAGGTCGACGGTCCAAGCAAGCGCGGCATCGAGGGGCGATACGTCGCTGTCCATGTCGTTGCCGTACAGATTCATCCCGGCTTCCAGCCGCAGCGTGTCGCGTGCCCCCAGCCCGATCGGCGCAACACCGGCATCCTTCAGGTCGCTCCACAGCTGCGCTGCGTCGCTCGCGGGCAGGATGATTTCGAACCCGTCCTCGCCGGTGTAACCGGTACGGGCGACAAACATGTCGTCGACCTCGACTGCGAAGAACGCACCAAGACCTTCGGTCGCACTGTGCGTCGATGGCCGAACCTGCCAGAACCTGGCACGCGCATGCGGCCCCTGCAACGCAATGATTGCCAGGTCATCGCGCGGAGTGATCTGCACATCGAAGGTTCGATCGGCTGCCACCTGCCGCATCCAGGCAATATCGCCGTCGGCGGTCGAAGCATTGACGACGACGCGAAACCAGTCGTCGCGCATGAAGTAGACGATCAGGTCGTCGATCACGCCGCCGTCCTCGTTCAGCATGCACGAGTACAGCGCCTTGCCGGGTTGCGTCAGTTTCTCGACGTTGTTCGCCAGCAACCCACGCAGGAATTCCCGCGCGTCGGCCCCTTTTATATCCACCGGTCGCATGTGCGATACATCAAACATGCCGGCATCGCGCCGCACCGCGTGGTGCTCCTCGATCTGCGAGCCATAGTGCAGCGGCATTTCCCAGCCGCCGAAGTCGACCAGCTTCGCGCCGGCAGCAGCGTGGAGTTCGTACAGCGGAGTTCGTTTCAACGGCATGCGGCTCCG
>JBGTEW010000267.1:0-10084 GCA_041747615.1 Burkholderiaceae bacterium
GGCTGCCGACAGCGCGACGCGGTCGCTGCCGGTGGACGCGGTGTCGTTCCAGGATGAGGAGTCACGGTTTGTCGGGTGTCTGGGCAGCCGCTCGTTGATCGGGGTGCTGACTCCGCAGATGGAGCAGGGCGCGGTTGACGCGCAGGGCGTGGCGCTGGCGGACGCAATGAATCAAGCAGGCTTGGCACACACGCCACGCGTGCGCCTTGCGCCTGAGCGCTACGCCGGTTTCATCGAGGCCCACATTGAGCAGGGCCCGCACCTCGAAGATGCCGGGCTGCGGATCGGAGTGGTTACCGGCATCGTCGGCCTGCGCAGCGTTCGAGTCGTGTTTCGCGGCCAGCAGAATCATGCGGGCACGACCATGATGGCGCGTCGCCGCGATGCGGCCACAGCGCTGTACGAGCTCGCCTATCGAATCAACCAGGAATTTCCGAAAGTCGCCGCCGAGCGCAGCGTGTGGACCATGGGCCGCGTTCGTGTCGAGCCGAACGCGACGTCGATCGTGCCCGGATACGCCGAGCTCGACCTTCAGTTTCGCGACCTGTCGGAGGAGCCCCTCGATGCCTTCGAGGCAATCGTCACGCGCCTGGTGTCGGAGATGAACGCGCGCGGCGGAGTTGCCATCGAGGCTGTTCCTGCGCGTGTGCCGATCGCAGCAACGCGCATGGACCCGGCCCTGCAGGCTACTATCGAAACTGCGGCTGAATGCCGCGCACCTGGCCGCTGGCAACGGATGCAGAGCGGCGCGTTTCATGATGCAGGCATCGTGTCGGAAAGGATACCGTCGGCAATGCTGTTCATTCCCTCGGTGGGCGGCATCAGCCACGATTTCGCAGAAAACAGCCGCGACGAGGACATCGTTCTCGGCTGCGAAGTGCTGGCGGACGCGGCCGCCTCGATTCTGATTGCCGCCAATCCCGATCAGCATCGTCGGGCACCGGATTTGCTCGGTTGATCGGAAGCTCACTGGGAGGGCATGGTTGTGCACGTACGCTCGGCTTGCAAAATTTGGGGGCTACTCGCCGCCGTAGTCCTGTCGTCAGTTCCACTATCTGCCGCCGCCGAACGCACACTCACTGCAGATGCTGCGAAATTGATTCAATGGATCGGGCGTTCGGCCGACAACGCGGGACTGCCCTTTATGGTCATCGACAAGCGCCAGGCTCATCTTTGGGTGTTCGACCGCTCGGGACGCCGGCTGGGTGATGCACCGGTTCTGCTCGGGTCGGCACGAGGCGACCACACGGTTCCGGGCATCGGAGATCGCGAACTGTCGCAGATACGGCCCGAGGAACGAACCACGCCGGCTGGACGATTCGTTGCCGATATCGGAATGAATTTGCGCGGCGAGGATGTCGTGTGGGTGGACTACGACTCAGGAGTTTCGATGCACCGCGTTCTGACGACCAATCCGAAAGAGCGACGGGTTGAGCGCCTTGCAACGCCGACTCCAAAGGACAACCGCGTTTCGTACGGGTGTATTAATGTGCCCAAGGCGTTTTTCGAAAGCGTTGTAACCAGAACGGTTGGCCGTGGCAACAGCGTCGTATATGTGCTGCCCGAGTCAGGCCCGCTTCATAGTGTGTTCGGCCGGCTGGCGACAGCGGGCGTCGACCCTGCAAACGCACGAAAGTAAACAGAAACGCGGCCGGGTGGCCGCGCTTCTGTTCCGTTAAGCGATTGCTATCGCTTAGCCGCGCTTAGCCGCGATCTGCACGCGCAGCGCGCGTACCCTGCGTGTCGAGCCTCGAGTCACGGGTTCCCATCGTCGAACCGGTCGTGCCTGCACGGGTCCTGTCGGTCGAAGGCGTAGTGACGGTCGTGGTCGTGCTTGGCGTGGTCAAGCTCGGCGTGGTGGTGGTAGTCGTGCTTGGCGTGGTCGTGCTCGGGGTAGTCGTGGTGCCTGACGTCTGCGCGAATGCGAAGCCGGTTGCCATGGCCAAGCTCGCCGCAGTGGCGATAATTGTCTTCGTGCTCATTTTGGTAACTCCTTGCATAGGTGAAAGGGTCAAACATTGCTCGCAACTTGGCGGCGCTATTACATCGGCAACCATCGTGCCCAGGTGCGATCTAAACCGCCGGCTCAGAATCTGCGGGTGCCCTCAGCTATCCGCTCCGTCACAGAATGAGCTGTTATTTGGCCGCGACCGGCTGCGCTGCTGCTTCATCCTGCGAGATCCGTCCTTCATTCCATTCGTCCAACGCCTGCTCGAACCGCATCTTCCGTGTCTCCTGTAGCCATTCCGTCCGCCGCATGCCGCACCCCCTTCGGGCTCAGCATGAACCGGACAGATCACGTCCTACAGAACCGGACAGATCATCTTCTCCTAACAAGCGCTCTTTGGTGCTTGTCAATTGAGCAAAATATCGCTACATTTCCTCAAATGAAACAGACGCGCAAGGAGAGATCTTCAGTCGCCCTTCAGCCGGAAGCTGTCTTGACCAAAGCAGTGGTTCGGGCAGCAGAACTACTCGAATTGAGCAATGCAGAGTTGGGTAATGTTTTGGGAGTGTCACCATCGTCAGTGTCGCGTCTACTGGCGAGCGGTCGCCTAATAAATCCCGAGTCAAAGGAGGGCGAGTTAGCACTACTGCTTGTGCGTGTCTATAGATCGCTTGACGCGGTCGTGGGAGGCGACAAAGAGCAACGCCGCGCATGGCTTCGTACGAGCAATCGATCGCTGAATGGCCGGCCTGTCGACCTCATTGGCTCGGCCGCTGGCCTCGTAAGCACTGTCGCATACCTTGACAGCGCGCGAGCGACACTCTGATTCGTTGGAGTCAGCGCTGGTTAGACTCAGCGTGTGAAGTACGCGCCGATCTCTGGCGTGCTGTGGAAGCGCAGCATCGTGTCGCGACCATGCGCCTAGTCGACACGGCCGCTGAGCAAGAGTTGTTGGAGCAGCTGTTGGAGGCCAGCAAGCCGCCACTGCCGGAGGCGGCTGCTGGAGTCGTCTATCTGCTCAGCACGCCATTCCGCTATGTTTCGCAGAGGCCGAGCCGTTTTCGTGCAGCGGGCGAGCCTGGGGTCTGGTACGGCGCCGAACATCTCGAGACTGCATGTGCCGAAGTCGGCTACTGGCGCTGGCGATTTCTAATGGACAGCGTGGGCTTGCGTGACCAAAGCCTCTACGTGGAGTTCACCATTTTCGAGGCGCGAGTGCATGGGACGGCTATCGATCTCACCGCCCGTCCGTGGTCAAAGGCACAGGCGCTGTGGACCGATCCTGTCGACTATGCTGCATGCCACGCCTTGGCCGATGCAGCTCGGATACGCGCCGTAAAGTGGCTGCGATACGCGTCGGTACGGGACCCCTCGCACCATCGTTGTGGCGCCGTATTCGATGCTCGCTCGCTCTCGCTTCCTCGCGCAACTATTCAGCAGACCTGGGCCGCGCGGATCGAGCGGAAACGTGTGACATTTAGCCACGGCTCAACGACACTCGAATTCGAAACGTCGATATGGGTACATCAGGGCGTCTAAGCCGATAGGTGCTCGTACGAAATCGCAGCGCCGATCCGGATCACATCAAACCACCGACGATCTGCGCAAAGCTGCCAGTCGACAATTTCGGCTTGCGACACTCACGCAGCGTGCGGACATAGCAATTTCGCAGTTGCGGCTGCGCTGCGAATGTGCGATAGAGAGCCACTGACGAAACACCAGGAACCGCAATGCGCTTAGGTCCTTTACGCGTCGCGACGATATCCGTGATAGTAATTATTGCAGCCTGCAGCGCGGAAGACACCACGCGGGCTGACCCGTCGAACGCGCGCCAGGTAGCGGCGGGTAAGGTGGTCTACGACCGGCACTGCGCAGCGTGTCACGGTACCAATCTCGAAGGGCAACCTGAATGGCGCTCACGGCTGCCGAACGGGCGGATGCCGGCACCGCCGCACGACGACTCTGGGCATACATGGCATCACGACGACGACACGTTGTTCGGCCTGACCAAGTTCGGCCTCACTCCGCCATACGGCCCATCCGGGTATCAAAGCGACATGCCGGCGTTTGGCTCGGTGCTGTCCGATCAGCAGATCTGGGACGTGCTCGCCTACATCAAGAGTCGCTGGTCGCTGCGGGCACGCGAAGTCCAGATGAAGTTGCACAGAAAGCGCTGAGGTTGAAAGCGTTCGATTGCTTATCCGGAAACCTACACACATACGTATGAGGCAAGCATCATGACACCCGCAGAATCTGACTACCTTCTCCGTCTCGCAGCACTGTCGCTGTCATTTGTCGGTTTTTCGGCAATCGTGGTCACACTTCGAGGTGCATTGGGCGGTGAGTTGTCGGATCGGCACCTTCGCCTCGTGCGCCTCTACATTGAAGGGGGCCTGCTGGTCACCGCTCTAGCATTGGTTCCCGCGCTTCTAAACCTGCTGCGCATCCCGCATATGGTTAACTGGGCGCTGTCCAGCGCGGTTGCGGCTTTTATCTTTAGCGTCCTTCTCGTAATCCAGTTCCGCCGTCGTCGTTCTGTTGAGGGACGATTTCCAGCATGGGTTGTAGTCGTTTACGCAGGTTCGCTCATCTCGGTCGCGGCCCTCTGGCTAAACGTCGCAGGAATACCTTTCTCACCGAATGCCGGCCCTTACGTTGTGGTCTTAACGTGGGCTCTTTGTGTCTTTGGTTTCATTTTTATTCGAACCATTGAGCTATTCCTGCACCGCGCATCTAAATCTGATTGCAGCGGTAGCGACCCCGCTTAATGACCCGTCTCTTGCGGTCGCGCTCCGATCGTTGCAACAGGACGATTGGATGTCAGCACGGAAGTGTTGGCCCGTCCTAGCAGTAACGCTCTCTTGTCGGCTTGAATTAACTCGGCTAGAGTGACCATGGGTGCTGCATAACAGTTGCCGCAGCAGGTTCACGCGAAGGCCGGGCCGCCTCGCGATGTACGCCGTGTGGACCGATGCGCCTTTCTCCTCAAAGTTGTTTACCACCGTCCCGGTCACGATGGCGCTAGTGTGCGCGAGCGCGCCAACCCTGCTGCGTCCTCTCGGGGGTTCAATCGCCACCGGTCTCAAGCCAGCTCCGACCGCGCTAGCGATAACTCCGCGCGAGTACTTCCTTTACTCGATCGGCATTCGTCGATCACTTCGATGAGGATTACGTCATGGCAAGGAGTCATTGTCCACTCTGCAAGGCGGCAGTTGAACTCGACGTACTGAACGAAATCAACGGCGAAGAAGGCAGGCTTGCCGTCCGTGTGTATCGGATGCCGGTCCTCCAGTGCAGCAACGGGCACCGGCTCTTTTCGCACCCTGACTTCCCACTCTTGCTGCTCGACTGGCTGGTCCAAAGTGGAACGAAACTGCCGGTTAGTGCAGCGAAGGGAATGCTGATTAAGAAGTACCACTGCGGCGCGTGTGGGGAGCCATTGAGCGAACCGGATGATCAACGGCACTCATTCCGTCTTGCCGTCGATCTACCTGAAACCGAGCCGTTTGAGCTTGAGCTGACGATACCGGTGCACCGCTGTCCGAGGTGCCGCAAGGAGCAGATGCATTCGCTGAAGGAGGTGCGCAACGACGCCCCCGCTGCTCTTGCTCACGCATTCAAGTCCGCTCAGATGACCGCTGGCATGTGAACAATAGAGTTGCGCCTTAGCTCGAACGTTTTACGTCGCTAGTGTTGACGCTATTCAGCCCCGCTTACCAGTTCGCTAGGCTGAATGTGGACAGTTGACCACAGACAGCTCTCGACCGAGGCCGTGTGAAACTCGGAATTCTCATGTTTTCGGGGGGTCCTTTTATCCCTCGCTAAGCAGTTCGTCTAAATTGAAAGCGACACGCGTCATCGCCCTCGGCAAGCGTTGTTGGCCGATCGAAGCGAACCCCATACGGACCACTCTCCAAAGCCTCTGCCCATACCTTGTCGAGGGCGCAGAAGACTGCTGTTACTTCCGGCGCTCCGTTGGTTCTGAAGAAGTCGTTGAAGAAGCAGCGGGCAATGTTAGTGAAGCTGCGTTCTGCGTCTTGAACATCTTGCACGTAGGCAAATGCTCTTCCAAACCGTTCTTCGCCACGCCGTTTGAAGTTTTCGGCAATGCGGACGAACGCCTCCTGAGGCGCCGCTTGGGAAATGCCGAAGCGGCCGTCAAGGTACTGGGAGACTTGTTGCTCAAACGGTGCCGTCAGGGCCGCTCGGATGATTGTCAATACGCTCGCTGGTTCGGCCAGCACGCAAAGTTCCTGATATACCGCCAACACGAGTGCCGAACGTTGCAACCAGTAACCCTCGGTCCCAAGTCTTACCGCGTGGTCGACCAGCGCAAACCCAGCGTACTTACCGTTGGCAGTCGCAACAAAGGGGTGGCAACCTGTGGCCGCGGCACGTCTATTCGGTTATGTGCCAAAAGCGCGAATGCATGTTCAATTGCCTTGATTAGCGGGCGCCGATTCGCCGCGTACCGCCTCGCCCAAAGCAAAGCAGGACGTCGGCTGACATGCTAGTGCGAAATCCTGCCTGAAGTCCGCAGTTGCCGACTGCTGTGTTCACGACACGTCGTTCATCTGCGACTGCCTACACCGGGACGTTTGCCAACTCGGCTTCCGAAGGGAATCGTCCCGTCTGATCTCTCGAGAAAGCTACCTGACCGTCAACGACGACATCAAACTGCCCAGTGCGTCCGGCTTGAATGTCCACCGGGCCACGTCCACGCGACTCAACCAAGCCTTCACACGGAGGGCTTCGGGTTTGTAGTTTCAGACAGCGCAGTACAAGACAAGGATTGCCATATCAACCTATCTCTGTTTGGACTGCTACACGGAACGTCTGCTTTCAAACGATTCTGCCCTGCATCGCCGTATCTGAACTTGGCCGCTATTGGCATCACGCAGCCGTTACGTTTTCTTCGCCTTCTCGGCTTTGCTCTTCTTGGCCAGATCGGCCCGGTGCGCGCGCTCATAAGTTTGGATGTCTTTGAAGCGGCCCTTGGCATCACGTACGGCATACAGCTTCTTGCCGGCCGTGCTTCGGTGCGTTGTTCGCGTGACCATTATTGCTCCGGGGCGTTGAATAAGAATGCGGTGACTGCTTTTTATACGCTGCGGTCGCCTACGTCAACGTCTGCTTACCGCCTCCCCTTGCGACCTTGCTAGGAAGCCGAACGCTTACGCATCAGACTTCCTCCCTTAACAGGCCCGGTCCTAGCTGTTGCCCGGCTGCACCAACCAATTTTGCCCGCACCGGGGTCTGCTTTCGCGGCCTCTTTGAAGAAAGCCCGACTTCCGTCCTTGGCGGATCGCACCTCGGCAGCCACGGCTGACGCCCGCGTGCTTTTTGAGTGCGTAGCGCGCCGCGGTAGGCTCATGTTCCAACATTCGTACGGACTTATGGCGACCAGCCTTCTCGCTCTGCTCGACGACATCACCACCATGCTGGACGATGTGGCGACCCTGACGAAAGTCGCCACCCGCAAGACGGCCGGTGTGCTCGGCGACGACTTGGCGTTGAACGCGCAGCAGGTGTCCGGTGTGCGTGCCGACCGCGAACTGCCAGTGGTATGGGCGGTCGCCAAGGGTTCGCTGCTGAACAAGGCGATCCTGGTGCCCGCGGCACTCGCCATCAGCGCGTTCGCCCCTTGGGCCATTACGCCGCTGCTGATGGCGGGGGGACTGTTCCTTTGTTATGAGGGTGCCGAGAAGCTGGCGCACAAGTTCCTGCCCGCCGCGGACGACGACGCGCACCGCGCAGAGCTCAGGCGCGCGCTGACCGACCCCGATGTCGACCTCGTGGCGCTGGAAAAGGACAAGATCAAGGGCGCAATCCGTACGGATTTCATCCTGTCGGCCGAGATCATCGTGATCACGCTCGGTGCCGTGGCCGCCGCGCCGCTGAGTACCCGGGTCGGCGTGCTGATCGGCATATCGATACTGATGACCGTGGGCGTCTATGGCTTGGTGGCCGGTATCGTCAAGCTGGACGACGGCGGGCTTGCGCTCACGCGCTCGTCGTCGACCGCACTACAGTCAATTGGCCGAGCCACCCTGGTTGCGACGCCGTGGCTAATGAAAGCTTTGTCGATCGGCGGCACCGCCGCGATGTTCCTTGTCGGCGGCGGCATTCTTACGCACGGAATCCCAGCGCTGCATCACTTCGCCGAGGCGGCGCTGCGCGAGGTCACCGGCCCGATGGGAACTGTGGGCAGTGTGCTTTTTGACGGCGTCGTGGGACTGATCGCCGGACTGATCGTGGTGGTGCTGGTGACGTTTGTTAAGAAACTACGCGGCAAGACCGCGAGACCAGCGCGAGATAAGTCAACTTAACGAGCTTCAGTTCACGGTGCTCGGAGCCAATGGCGCGTTTAGCGGCAGTTGACCGGCAGCCAACTCTTGGGGAGGTCGGTTCTATTGGGCCCCATCACGGTCATGTTCTCGGGCGCTGCCGCAAATCCGCACACCCAGGCCACAGGGACGATGGGAGCATCTGCGATCACGGCAGGGCGCAGGCTCAGGGTCTTGCCACGCAGCGCCCCATTGGCTTGGTTGCCAAACACCATATGGATTGCACCGGCTTGTATCGTCAGCGACTTCACGTAGTTGCTGACTACCTTGTCCGCCACCGGCAAGCCTGCCGCAGCGTTGTCATTGGGAAAGGTTTTGGTGGTGGACCAGGCGATGCCGATGGGCCCTTTGGCAATGTCGGTCAGCCGGACTGCCTCAATGACTTGCTCGCGAATGAACTTGTCGTGATAGCTTGGAACAGCCATCAAGGCCAGGATGGCGATGATCGCCACAACCGCCATTAGCTCGATCAAGGTGATGCCACGCAGTAACGGCGTCGGGTTCCTTCGGGGCTTGTTCACACAGCTCTCAACTAAGGTGGGATACGAGCATTTTGCGATATCTGCGGTGCTTTAGCCCGTTAGACGCCGTGCATTCCACCGGTTTCTCCGCGCTGTGCTCGACCCCCCGATGTGCTGCAATTCCTGGAGTACTGTCCGGCCGCTGAGAGGCGGAGGAGAGTTGGTCTGATGTACCTGAGAGACAAACTGCCATGCCGGTCATAGCGATCATCAATCGCAAGGGGGGTAGTGGCAAGAGCACGTTGGCCACGCACCTTGCTGGTTATTGCGCCAACGCGGGTGCCGCCGTGATTCTCGGCGACGTCGATCGCCAACTTTCAACTCAAACGTGGCTACGCCAGCGCAAGACTCGTCAGCTCGGCGGCGCCAGGGAGATCAGGGGCTGGAGCATCGATCCCAGGAGCTTCGTCCGCCCACCCGCCGGCATCGAGCATGTCATCGTCGATACACCGGGCGGTCTGCGTGGCTTCGATCTGGCGCGGGTCGTCATGTATGCGGACGCGATCCTGATACCGGTATGCAACTCGATTTTTGATCGGGAGTCGGCGGCCGAATGCCTGGCCGAACTGCGCACGCTTCCCCGTGTTGCAACGGGCCGCTGCAAGCTGGCCACAGTCGGCATGAGGCTCGACGCTCGCACCAAGTCGGCCGAGGTCCTGCGGGCCTGGGCGACGAGCTTGAATGTTCCGTTCATTGCCGTGCTGCGGGAGTGTCAGACCTATGTCCGCTGCATCGAGAAGGGACTTTCAGTTTTCGATCTGCCGGCGGCGCAGGTTGAGGCCGATCTCGCCCAGTGGGAGCCGATCCTGGAATGGCTGCATCCGATCCTGCAGCCCGAACAGCGCGCTGTCGATGATGTGCTGCGAACTCCGCCGAAGATGCACGCTGCCGGCTCGATAGTCAATGGTGCCGCGACTCGGGAGCCCGCGCAGCGAGCGCTGGAAGCGATTTCGTCCGAGCGACCGCGCGCGCCCAGCCCGCCCAGGCAAACAGCGATCGCCGTCTCTACATTGCGCCGTTTGCGCGACGCGTTGCCGATTCCACGGTTCCTGCAACGCACGCCGTAGCACCGACTAGCGGCTATTCAATAGAGAGCCACTGACGAAACACCCAGGAACCGCAATGCGACTAGGTCCTTTACGCGTCGCGACAGTCTCCGCGTTAGTCCTTGTTGGAGCCTGCAGCGCGGACGAGAACACGCGGGCCGATTCGTCAAACGCGCGGCAGGTGGCGGCGGGCAGGGTGGTCTACGACCAGCACTGCGCGGC
>JBGTEW010000268.1:0-2964 GCA_041747615.1 Burkholderiaceae bacterium
GTCGTCGCCGATCGGCGTTTCCATGCTGATCGGTTCTTTCGCAATCTTCAGGATCTTGCGGATCTTGTCCTCGGGCATCTCCATCTTGACTGCCAGCGTGGCCGGATCGGGCTCCTGCCCCGTCTCCTGCAGAATCTGACGCGAGATGCGGTTCATCTTGTTGATCGTCTCGATCATGTGCACCGGAATGCGGATCGTGCGCGCCTGATCGGCAATCGAGCGTGTGATCGCCTGCCGGATCCACCATGTCGCGTAGGTCGAAAACTTGTAACCGCGCCGGTACTCGAATTTATCGACCGCCTTCATCAGGCCGATGTTGCCTTCCTGGATCAGATCGAGGAACTGCAGGCCGCGATTGGTGTACTTCTTCGCAATCGAGATCACCAGCCGCAGGTTGGCTTCGGTCATTTCGCGCTTGGCTTTGCGCGCCTTGGCTTCGCCCGTGGCCATCTGCTTGTACACCTCGCGCAAATCCTTCAGCGGCAGCACGACCCGCTTCTGCAAAGAACCCAGCTTGCTCTGCAGTTCCTGCACCGACGGCAGATTACGCCGCAGCATTTCGGCGTAAGGCTGCTCCGAATCGGCTTCGCGCGCGGCCCAGCGCATGTTCGTTTCATTGCCCGGAAACGTCTTCAGGAAGTGCGTGCGCGGCATGCCGCACTTGTTGACGGTAATTTCGTAAATCTGTTTCTCGATCGAGCGCACTTCATCGACTTGGCGGCGCAGCGTGTCCGACAGCCGCTCGACCATTTTGGCCGTAAAGCGCAGGCTCATCAGCTCGTCGAGAATCTTCTGCTGCGACTTCAGGTAGCCCGGCGACTTGTAGCCCTCCTTCTCGAACGACACGCGCATCTTGTCGAACAACCGGGTCACATGTTCGAACTTGTCGAGCGCGCGCACCTTCAGCTCGTCGAGCTGCGCCGCGGTCATGCCTGAGGCGCCGATGTCCGTGGTCTCTTCGCCTTCCTCGTCCTCTTCTGCATCACCGGCGGTCGGGAAATCCTCGGCCAGCGGATCCATCAGGCCATCGACCACTTCGTCGATCGGAATCTCGGTGGCGCGAATACGTTCACCATGCGCCAGGATTTCGGCGATCGTGGTCGGGCAGGCTGAAATCGCCATCACCATGTGCTTCAAGCCGTCTTCGATGCGCTTGGCGATCTCGATCTCGCCTTCGCGCGTCAGCAGCTCGACCGAGCCCATCTCACGCATGTACATGCGCACCGGATCGGTGGTGCGTCCGAACTCGGCATCGACTGTGGAAAGCGCGGCCTCGACTTCCTCCTCGGCGGCATCGTCGGTCGTAGCGGCCGGGGCGTTCTCGCTCATCAACACCGTCTCAGCATCGGGTGCCTGGTCGAACACCTGCAGGCCCATGTCGCTGAACGTGCTGATGATCGCTTCGATCGCCTCGGCGTCGACCAGAGCGTCGGGCAGGTGATCGTTGATCTCGGCGTACGTCAGAAACCCGCGCTCCTTGCCGAGCTTGATCAGCGCTTTCAGTTTGTTACGGCGAGTTTCGAGGTCCTCTTCGGTGCCGTGGTAACTGCGCTCGAGCGCCTCTTTCAGCGCCTTTTCTTTCGCCCGGCGATCCTTGGCGCGCAGCTTGGTCGCGCTCATCTTCTCAACGATCTGCACGCTCGGATCAGCCGCGTCGTCGCCGGAATCGACGGCTTCGGGCACCGCATCGGTGCCGCCGTTGATCAACCGTTCTTCACTGGTTTTCGGCTTGCGACCCGGCCGGCCTCGCGCCACACCAGCAGTCGCGGTGTTCGACGCCAGCAGCGTCGCCTCGAGCTTACGGATCGCGTTCTTTGCCGCCTTACCATTCTCGTCGTGCACAACTGCACGCAATGGCTTCGCCTTTGCCTCGACTTTTCGCACTTCCACTTTTCTCAATGCCATGGGTTCACCTGTATCGATCGGCCCGCGCATGTCGTCGATCGTTTGTCATCGCCCACACGCTCGCGGGCAGCGATGCTGCCGGTGCGCGTCGACATACACATCATTGGGTTCAAATGAGCCTTCTCAACCAAGCCCGCGCTCCAACTTCGAGCGGGAGTCGATGCCAGCCGATCTTCTCCGACGCGTCGCTCACTGAGATTCGCTTAACCCGACGCCTGATCCGCAGATCGCGTTCCGGAATTGCGCACGCCGTCGATCAAACTCCTTTTACTACGCGCCACCGATCTGTCGCGATCTCCTGGGCGCTTCGAAACTGACTCAACCCGTGGCCAGCAACGTAACCGGTGAATTTATCATGTCTGAGCCGCTTTTTCGGCAGAAAGTTCAATGGATGCTGGAATTTAGGGGTTCGGGCCGCCCGACGGCCGGGGGGGCACCTGCGTACCACGTGCCTGCAGGTAAGCCTGGTCGGCCTCGCGGTAGGCATCCAGGCGCTGGGGCGAGGGATTCTGCTGGTAGTCGGCGAGCCGTTCCGCTCGCATTCGCTCGTACCGCCGCAACTTCAGCTTCGCGAATGCTTCATCGATGATCTGGCGTGCTACCTCGGCGCTGGTTTCAACCTCCATATCCTGAGCAGCCAGCGCCCGGTAATGATCGGCATGGTCACTATCGGCCAGCAGTTCAAGCAGGGCCCCAGGCGTCAGCGCCGCCGCCTCGGAAGCCGTGGTTGCCGTCGAGGCGCGCCAGACCTCTGCGATTTCGCGATCGACCCGTTCGTCACCCGGAACGGGGTCGCCGAGCATCTCGGTATCGACGTCACGAGCCAGCGAGGGGTGCGCCAGCAGATTCTGCAGGATGCTCAACTTGAGGTCGCCCGGTTCCAGATGTGGCGTGCGCCGCTCAAAGGATTGCGTGCGCCGTATCGGGGTCTTGCGCAGACCGTAGAGCGCTTCGATTGCATCGACCGGCGTACGCGCCGCGTCGGCCAGCTCGCGCAGCAGCTGCAGCCGCATCGCGCCGGGCGCCATCGACAGCAGCAGCGGCTTGGCCTCGCCCAAC
>JBGTEW010000269.1:0-5259 GCA_041747615.1 Burkholderiaceae bacterium
GCCGCCGACCGACAGCGGGACGTTTGCTGCGCGCCCGAGCACGACGCCGGCGGGTTCGACGCAGTTGCTGCAGGTCGCTGCTGTCAGCGACATCGCTCGCGGTCGTGACCTGCAGCGCCAGTTGCGCGCGGCAGGAATGGATGCCTACTGGGAAAGCGTGCGCGTCAAGGATGGCAAGGAAGTCGTTAGGGTGCGCGTGTCGGTCGATCCGGCTACGAACAGCGTGGCCGACGCGATTGCCAAGTTGAAGGCGTTGGGATTCGACCCGATCATCGTGGCGCCTTGAGGCAATGATCCGATGATCACCGCCAACCGACTCGTGCCGTATGCGTTCGCGCGCGATAACGCGATCCTGCTGGTACCGAAGACCGAGCGCGACGCGGAGGTGTGGATCAGCGACGCCACGCCGCTGGCCGCACTGAACGAAGTGATCCGGGTCTTTCCCGGCAAGGTCAAGCCGATTGTCGTCGAGCCCGGCAAGCTGACACAGGCGATTTCGCAGACCTACGGCGACCAGGGCGGGTCGGCGCAGCAGATCGTCGGCGATATCGAGGGCGAGTTCGACATCACGCGGATGATGCAGGAGGTCCCGGACGTCGAGGACCTGCTCGAGACCGAAGACGACGCGCCAATCATCCGCATGATCAACGCGCTGCTGACGCAGGCCGCGCGCGACGGCGCTTCGGATATCCATATCGAAGCATTCGAGTCGTATTCGCTGGTGCGCTTCAGGATCGACGGCACGCTGCGCGACGTCGTGCGGCCCAAGCGCGCGCTGCACGCGGCGCTGGTGTCGCGAATCAAGATCATGGCGGCGCTCGACATCGCCGAAAAACGTTTGCCGCAGGACGGCCGCATCACGTTGCGCGTCGGCGGCAGGCCGGTCGACGTACGCGTATCGACACTGCCGACCGGGCACGGCGAGCGCGTGGTGCTGCGTCTACTCGAAAAGGACCTGTCGAAGCTCGAGCTGACCAACCTCGGCATGGCCGAAGGCACGCTGGCGGGCTTCGATAACCTGATTCATCAGCCGCACGGAATCATTCTGGTCACCGGTCCGACTGGTTCAGGAAAGTCGACAACGCTGTACGCGGGGATTCGCCGGCTGGATAAGAACACGACCAACATCATGACGGTCGAGGACCCGATCGAGTACGACATCGAGGGTATCGGCCAGACGCAGGTCAATCCGAAGATCGACATGACGTTCGCCAAAGCCCTGCGCGCGATCCTTCGCCAGGACCCGGACATCGTAATGATTGGCGAGATCCGCGATCTGGAAACTGCGCAGATTGCGGTGCAGTCATCACTGACCGGCCACCTGGTGCTGGCGACGCTGCATACCAACGACGCTGCGTCCGCCGTCACTCGACTGATCGATATGGGTATCGAGCCCTTTCTGTTGTCGTCGTCGCTGCTCGGCGTGCTGGGCCAGCGTCTGGTACGCAAGCTCTGCCCGCATTGCAAGGAGTCGGATCCGACGGTCGGCGGCTGGCGCGCAGTCGGCTGCGGCCACTGCGGGCACACCGGCTATCTCGGCCGGACCGGCATTTACGAACTGCTGACCGTCAACGATGAGATACGCCTGCTGGTGCACCAGGGATCAAACGACACCGACATGCGCCGCGTGGCGGAAAAGAACGGGATGATCAACATGCGCGCCGATGCCCAACGCTGGATCAAGACCGGCATCACGTCGCAGGAAGAAGCGCTGCGCGTCACGCGCGAATAGCTCGCATGGCTGCATTCAGGTTTGCCGCAGTCGACAACGTCGGCAAGGAATCCTCGGGAGTTCTGGAAGCTGACAGCGCGCGCCTCGCGCGTCAGCTGCTGCGCGGCAGGGGATTGATTCCGCTGGCGGTCGATCCGGTGATGAGCGATGTCGGTGCGCGCGCCGGCGGGCTGTCGCTGAGTCGCCGCCTGTCGCAGACCGAGCTCGCCGTGATCACACGTCAGCTGGCATCGCTGCTCGGTGCGCAGTTGCCGGTCGCCGATGCGCTGACCGTGATGGTCGAGCAAAGCGAGAAGCAGAGCGTGCGCGAGCTGATGGCATCGATCCGCACCGATGTTCTTGGTGGCACCTCGCTGTCGAAGGCGCTGGTGCGCCATCCGCGTCAGTTTCCGGATATCTATCGCGCGCTGATTTCCGCCGGCGAGGAATCGGGCAAACTCGGCTCGGTGCTCGGCAGCCTTGCGGACTATGTCGAAGAGCGGGCCAAGCTGCAGCAGAAGATCACGCTGGCGTTCGTGTATCCGGCGATCGTGACCCTTGTTGCGCTGGCGGTCGTCATCGGCCTCTTGACGTATGTCGTCCCGCAGGTGGTTCAGGTATTCGCCAACACCCGGCAGACGCTGCCGTTCCTGACTCTTGCAATGATCGCGGTCTCGGACTTCGTCCGCAACTACGGCTGGATCGTGCTGCTGATTGCAGCGATCGCCGCCTTTCTGACGCAGCGCGCGCTGCGCGTGCCGCCGGTGCGACTGCAGTGGCACAAGCGCATCTTGACCCTGCCGGTGATGGGCGTGCTGTCGCGATCGATCAACACCGCGCGGTTCTCGTCGACTCTGGCGATCCTGGTCGGCTCCGGCGTACCGATGCTGCGCTCGCTGCAGGCGGCCGGCGAAACCATTACCAATCTCGCGATGAGAATGCGCGTGATGGACGCTGTGCAGCGCGTGCGCGAAGGCTTCTCTCTTGCCAAAGCGCTGCGCGCCGATGCCGATGAGGAAAAAAAGCCCGGCCACGTGAAGCTCTTCCCGCCGGTGCTGATTCATTTGATCGCTTCGGGCGAAGCGACCGGAAAGTTGCCGGAGATGCTGACGCGCGCTGCGGACATCCACGCCCGCGAGGCCGAGCG
Source organism: Burkholderiaceae bacterium (assembly GCA_041747615.1). GTDB lineage: Bacteria > Pseudomonadota > Gammaproteobacteria > Burkholderiales > Burkholderiaceae_F > JACCZX01. Next base: position 2,859 of record JBGTEW010000269.1, read on the forward strand.
CCGAGCTCTGTTCTTCACCTCGTTGCTGGAGCCGATCCTGATCCTGACGATGGGCGTCGTGGTGATGCTGATCGTGCTGGCAGTGTTGCTGCCGATTATCGAGATCAATCAGCTCGTGCGATAGTGCGGCGCAAATCGTGCGGAGTTGCCCATGCTGGTTAAAAAGGCCCTTGATCGAGAATGGAAGGCGACCGAGTATCCCGGCGTCGATCGCAGCCTCTTTCGAAACAACGAAATGGGCGGCCGCGCCTCGGTCGTGCGCCTGGCACCGGGCGCTCGGACCCCCCGACATGTGCACCACGGTAGCGAGGAGGTGGTCGTACTCCACGGGACCGTGAGGATCGGCGGGGTCGAACTGACGTCCGGCGACTACCTGTTCACGAGCCCCGGCGAAGAGCACGATGTCGTTGCGGTTTCGGACGCGGTCATCTTCGTTTCTTCGCAGAAGAGCATTCAAGTGGTCGAATAGACACCTGATAACCATGCCTGTCCCATATCGGGACCGGCCTGAGAACGACTGAGCAACCCGGCGCGCCACATCCAAATTGAGCCTCCGCCCGTAAGCCCACTGGAGCCCAGATTCCAGTTCCACTTACGTTAGCCAAGGAGACTCTTATGTCAGGAAAACTATTGCGAACGGCGCCGTTCGCGCTGGCCACGCTGGCAGCGCTCGGCGCTGCGTCGATCGCGCTGCCCGCAGCGGCATCAAGCCACCGCGAAGCTCCATTTATCACCACTGCCCCGAAGGTGGACGGCACCGACTTCTACATGTTCCGCTCGTACGAAGCCGGCCGCGGCGGCTTCGTGACCCTGGTCGCCAACTATCTTCCGCTGCAGGACCCGTATGGCGGCCCGAACTATTTCTCGCTTGACGCCAACGCGCTGTACGAGATCCATATCGACACCAACGGCAACGGGGTCGAAGACATCACGTTCCAGTTCCGCTTCAAGAACAACCTGACCGATATCACGCTGCCGATCGCCGGTAAGAACATTTCGATCCCGCTGGTACAGGCAGGCGCGATCTCGGCATCGGACAACAGCCTGCTCAATCTGAAAGAAACGTATCAGGTCGATATCGTGCGCGGAGACCGCCGCAGCGGGCAGCGACAGGCGGTGTTAAGCGCCGGCGGCGCGCGCGATCTGGTCAAGCCGTTCGACTTCATCGGCACCAAGACTTTCGGTTCGGTTGCCGGCTACGAGGCTTACGCGGCGCAGAACATTCATACAATCAATATTCCGGGCTGCGCGACTCCCGGCAAGGTATTCGTCGGCCAGCGCAAGGACCCGTTCGTGGTGGCGCTCGGCAAGACGTTCGACCTGATCAATTTGAACCCGCTGGCAGTCAGCGGCGGCGTCGATGATCTGGCCGACAAGAATGTCACCAGCATCGTGATGGAAGTGGCCTCGTCTTGCCTGGTCGCCAATGACCCGGTGATCGGAGGCTGGACCACCGCCAGCCTGCGTCAGGGGCGGCTGTTGAATGGCACGCCGCCGTCGGGACACACGGTCGCCGCGAAGGAAGGCGGTGCGTGGGTTCAAGTCTCGCGCCTGGGCATGCCGCTGGTCAATGAAGTCGTGATCGGATTGAAGGACAAGGACAAGTTCAACTCTTCAAAACCGAAGGATGACGGTCAGTTTGCCGACTATGTAACGAACCCGACGCTGCCTGCGCTGATCGAGGTGCTGTTCTCGTCGGCCGGCGTGCGCGCCCCGACCAAGTTTCCGCGCCAGGATCTGGTGACCGCGTTCTTGACGGGCGTGCCGGGATTGAATCAACCGGCGGGGATCGTCGCATCCGAGATGCTGCGGCTCAACACGTCGATTGCGCCGCTGCCGAAGGGCTCGCAGAACACACTCGGCGTGCTGGCCGGCGATAACGCCGGCTTTCCAAATGGGCGCCGCCCGGGAGACGATGTGGTCGACATCTCACTGCGTGTGGCAATGGGTGTGCTTTGCACGCTGAACAACCCGACTGCGTTCGGCTGCGTCGCCGCCGATGCGCCGTCGGGAGCACTGGCCTATACCGACAACGGCACAAACACCAGCGACGCGATGTTCAACGCGGCGTTCCCGTACCTTCTGACGCCGCTGCCCGGTGCGCAGTAAGGAGACCGCGATGAAAGATCTCTTTCGCCTCAAGACGCTTGTCGCTGCATGCGCGGTCGTGATGCTGACAGTGAGTTGCGGCTCATCGTCCGATGATTCAACGCCCCCTCCGACCATTCCTACGCCACCGCCGGTCGACACGATGGCGCAGGAAGATGCGGCAGCGTCTGCCAGTGTTGCCGGCTTCATCGCCTTCATTCAGTCGCTGATAGCATCGATGACACTTGAAACCAATGAGCCACGCAATATCGGCGGCATCACGCCTCCCGTCACCGAGACTGCCGAGCCCGCT
>JBGTEW010000270.1:0-7163 GCA_041747615.1 Burkholderiaceae bacterium
AAACTCAACAACCCCGCGAGCCCGACCGATATCGCATTGGACAGCAGATTGGCGATGATGATGTAGGCGAGCGTCATCGATCAGATCCCGGCAGAGGCGAACGCAGCAAGCAAACGGGGCGCCACAATTGTGCGCCCCGAGTCATTAGCCAGCGTAGCAGTGCTGTCAAGCCCCTACGACAAATGCTGCTTGAACCAGGCAGCCAGCCGCTTCCAGCCGTCGTCGGCGGCTTCCTTGCGGTAGCTTGGACGGTAGTCGGCATGAAACGCGTGTGGCATGTTCGGAAAGATCACCATTTCGGAGCGTGTATTGCCGGCGGACCTTAACGCCGCACCGAATTTTTCGACGGTGTCGTTCGGGATGCCGCCATCGGCGCCGCCGTACAGCCCGAGAATCGGTGCCTTGATACGCGCGGCGACATCCATAGGAGTCTTGTCGCCCGCGTGATAAGGGCGCGCAGTGGGCCCGTACCAGGCAACACCTGCGGCCAGGTTCGGATTGTGTGCAGCGTACACGTGAACCACGCGGCCGCCCCAACAAAAGCCGGTGATGCCCAGCTTGCCGCCGCCGCCATTTGTTGCGGCCCACGCCGCTGCGGCGTCGAGGTCGGCCATCACCTGCGCGTCAGAGACCTTGCTGACGATTTCCTTCATCAACGCACCGGTATCGGTGTACTTGCTCGCATCTCCTTGCCGCGCATATAACTCGGGTGCAATTGCCAGATAACCCTGCTTGGCAAGCCGGCGCGTCACGTCCTTGATGTGTTCATGGACGCCGAAGATCTCCTGCACGACAAGCACGGTTGCCAGCCCCGTCTTGCCGGCAGGCATCGCGCGATAGGCCGGCATCGAGCCGTCCTGGGTCGGGATCTTGACTTCGCCGGCCGTCAGGCCTTGCGTGTCGGTGGTGATCATGGTCTGTGCCGTTACCGGTAATACCGCCGCTGCAAAGCCGGCGCCGAGCGATGTTTGCACAAAACCACGACGCGTGACGGTAAGCGGCGGTCGAAGGCTGTCGAGTTCCTCGACCGCCGTGCGCAGATTTGATTCCATGGCTGATTCCTGTCCGCAAGCGGCGTGCCTGTTTCAATGAGCCTCATCCCAGTTGCTTCCGACTCCGATTTCAGTCAGCAGCGGCACCCGCAAGTCGGCAACGCTCGACATCAGCTCGGGGACGCGCTTCCTGATCAACTCGATCTCGTCATCCGGCGCTTCGAACACGAGTTCGTCATGCACCTGCATGATCAGGCGCGTACCGAGCTGTTCAGCGCTGATCCACTTTGAAACCGCGATCATCGCGAGCTTGATCAGATCCGCCGCGGTGCCCTGCATCGGGGCGTTGATCGCCGCGCGTTCGGCGGCCGCGCGGCGCGGTCCGTTCGGCGAATTGATCTCCGGCAGCCACAGGCGCCTGCCGAACGCAGTCTCAACATAGCCTTGGCGCTTGGCCCGCGCGCGCGTCGATTCCATGTACTGCGCGACACCGGGAAAGCGCATGAAGTAGCGGTCGATGATCTGCTTGGCGGCGTCGCGCTCGATGCCTAAATTCGACGCGACGCCGAATGCGCTCATGCCGTACATCAGCCCGAAGTTGATGACTTTGATGAAGCGACGCTGTTCGCTGGTCACCTGCGACAGGGGTACGGCAAATACTTCGGAAGCGGTCGCGCGATGCACATCCTCGCCTTTGCCAAACGCATCGAGCAGGCCCGCATCTCCCGAGATGTGAGCCATGATGCGCAGCTCTATCTGCGAGTAGTCAGCCGAGATGATGCGGTGCCCGGCAGGCGCGATGAACGCCTCGCGGATACGGCGCCCTTCGGTGGTCCGTATCGGAATGTTCTGCAGGTTCGGATCGCTGGATGACAGGCGTCCGGTGACCGCGATTGCCTGGCCGTAGTTCGTGTGGACGCGGCCATTGCGGTCGGCAGTCACGGGCAGCTTGTCGCAGTAGGTCAACTTGAGCTTCGACAGCCCGCGATGCTCGAGCAGGATTTTCGGCAGCGGGTAATCCAACGCGAGTTTTTCCAGCACTTCCTCATCGGTGGACGGCGCACCGCTTGCCGTCTTCTTCACGACCGGCAGTGCCAGCTTGCCGAACAGAATCTCGCCGATCTGCTTCGGGCTGCCGAGGTTGAATGGCTGGCCGGCGATTTGATGCGCCTTTGCTTCGAGCTCGGCCATCCGCAGACCGAGCTCGCGGCCCTGCGCGTTCAGCCGGTCGCGGTCGATCAGGACGCCGGTGCGCTCCATGTCAAACAGCACTAGCGATGTCGGCAGCTCGATCTGCTCGTAGATGAAGCGCAGCTTCTGATCGGTCTCGATGCGTGGCCAGAGCGTCGAGTGCATCGAGAGCTTGACTTCGGCATCCTCAGCGGCGTAATCGGTCGCGCGGTCGATCGCAACTTCATCGAAACAGAGTTCGCTGGCACCCTTGCCGCACACTTCGACGTAGGTCAACGTCTTGCGTCCAAGATGCCGCTCGGCCAGCGAATCCAGGTCGTGACTGCGGTGCGGTTCGAGTACATACGATTGCAGCAGCGTGTCGTGCGCGAGCCCGGCCAGACGGATGCCGTGATTCGCAAACACGTGAGCATCGTGCTTGGTGTTGTGTCCGACCTTGCGCTGATGCGGGCTTTCGAGCCACGGGCGCAGCTGCTCGAGCACGTGATCGCGTGCAAGCTGCTGCGGGGCGCCGGGGTAGCGGTGCGCGATCGGGATGTAGCAGGCGCGATGCGGCTCGATCGACAGCGAAATCCCGACGAGCTGCGCCGACATCGGATCGAGCGACGTCGTCTCGGCATCGATCGAGATCAGCTCCGCGGAGCCGATCTTCCCGAGCCATGCTTCAAATTGGCGGTCCGAGAGCACCGTCTCGTACGCGGTGTCCGGCCTTGCGAAGGTAGCCGGCAACGGCTCGCTCATCGCCGTCGTGACTGCGGCGTTGTTCAGATCGCGCAGGTAAACCTTGAACTCGAAGCGCGTATACAGCTCGCGCAGCTTCTCGACATCCTGCGGCTGCTCCGCCAGCGAGTCGATCGACCGGCACTGCTCGCCCAGGTCGCAGTCATTACGAATCGTGACGAGCTCGCGCGCAGTCGGCAGCCACGGTAGCGCCTTGCGCAGGTTCTCCCCGACGGCGCCGCCGATCGAATCGGCATTGGCAACAACACCTTCGAGCGATCCGTACTGATGCAGCCACTTGGCCGCCGTTTTCGGCCCGACTTTCTCGACGCCGGGCACGTTGTCAACACTGTCGCCGACCAGCGTCAGGTAGTCGACGATGCGCTCGGGGGGTACGCCGAACTTTCGTTTGACACCTTCGATGTCGAGGGTCTCGTTGCTCATCGTGTTGACCAGCGACACCTGCCCGTTGACCAGCTGCGCCAGATCCTTGTCGCTGGTTGAAACCACGGTGCGGAACTGCTGCTCGGCGGCGCAGCGCGCCAGCGTCGCGATTACATCATCGGCTTCGATGCCCTCGATCTGGATGATCGGCCAGCCAAGCGCAGTTACCGCCTCGTGAATCGGCTCGATCTGCCGGGCCAGATCGTCCGGCATTGCGGTCCGATTCGCCTTGTATTCGGAATAAAGGTCGTCGCGGAAAGTCTTACCTTTGGCATCGAAAACGCAGGCGAGGTAGTCGGCTTTTACCTGCTGACGCAGCACATGCAGCATCGATATAAACCCGCGGATCGCGCCGGTCGGCTCGCCGCTCGACGAGCGCAGGTCGGGTAACGCATGGAAGGCACGGTATAAGTAGCTGGAAGCGTCGACCAGCAGCAGGGTTTTCACTTGTCGATTCTTGTGTACTGATTAGGAGACGCACTGTGCTCGATCATCGAAAAAACATTCCGAGCCTTCGCGCGGTGACCATGCCGGAACGCGCCACCAGCCAGAAAGCGCGGGAATCGTGGCACCTGTGGGGAATTATTTCAGAGTTCGTCGAAGCCTCGGAGCGGTTGTCCGAAATCCGGCCAGCAGTTTCGATCTTCGGCAGCGCCCGCTCGACGCCCGACGCGCCGATGTATCAATTGACGGTCGAGATCGCGCGCAAACTGTCGGACGCGGGGTTCGCGGTCATCAGCGGCGGCGGCCCCGGCATCATGGAAGCAGCCAACCGCGGCGCCTACGAAGGCGCATCACCGTCGGTCGGACTGAACATCGAGCTGCCGTTCGAGCAGTACGGCAATCCCTACCAGGACATCTCGCTGCGCTTTCGCCACTTTTTTGCCCGCAAGGTGGCGTTCGTCAAGTACGCGGCGGCATACGTCGTGCTTCCGGGAGGCTTCGGCACGGTCGACGAACTGTCGGAAGCGCTGACGTTGATGCAGACCGGCAAGGGCCAGGCGATGCCACTGGTGCTGGTGGGCTCGCGCTTCTGGAGTGGGCTGATCGACTGGATGCGCAATACGCTGGCCGCGGAAGGCATGATCGGCGCGAACGATCTCGACATGCTGACGATCGTCGATGACAGCGACGCGGTCGTCAACGCAATATTCGATTTTTATGACGCGCGCGGCTTTGCGCAGACCGCGAGCGAGCGCGAACAGATGCTTTATCTATAGAATTTGCAGCGCTTGGGCGCTGTCATCAGATGAGGTTTCGGATGAGAACCGTTGCAGTTGCGTTGCTTTGGCTTTCGACAGTCGCTGGTGCGCAGACGACCAGCGCACCGCCGCCGCCTCCTTTGCAGCCAGTGCAGGTAGATTCCAAGGCGGCAAAGCCTGCGCCCGCCAGACCGCGCTCGACGATCAATCTGTCGCCGGCCGACCGCCAGGCGATCGATGCGCGTGAGCTGCAGGCGATCAAGCCGACGAGCCTGGAGGAAGCGCTGCAGCCGGCTCCGGCAGGTGCTCAGGACAACGCGGTAATAGAGCGTGATGACGGTGCCAATACCACCCGAATCGAGCAGCTTCGTAGGTCGAATCGCATCAGCGAGGTGATCGTGACCCCCGCCGGCTCGACGCGCAGCTATACGATGACGAATCGCGAAGGCCGGCAGCCATTCGGTACCACGCAGATGTCACCGGGGCTTTCGGTTCCCAATTTCTTCCGCTTCGAGTTCGGCCGGGCTGCGCCGACGCCGCTGGCTCCCCCTGCTCCGCCGCCTGTTACTTCGCCAGCCGCAGCCAAGCCGTCAAACTAGCAGCACTTGCGATGGCGGTGTTTACCGCGCTGTCGCGCGCCGAAGTCGCTTCCTTCCTGACCCAGTTCTCGCTCGGCGAGCTGGTCGACCTGCGCGGCATCCACACCGGCATCGAGAACACCAACTACTTCGTCACGACCGATCGCGGCCGCTACGTACTGACCGTGTTCGAGCGGTTGACGAGCACGCAGCTGCCTTTCTATCTGCAGCTGATGCTTCACTTGTCGTGCAAGGGGCTTCCCGTGCCCGAGCCGCAGCCAACGCGCGGTGGCGCACTGCTGGCGGAGCTGAAGAACAAGCCGGCGGCTTTGGTGACCCGGTTGCCCGGCAAGGCAACGATCGACCCGACTGCGTCACAGTGCGCGATAGTCGGTGACTTTCTGGCGCGCATGCACCTGGCCGGAAAAGATTTCGACGCGTTCCAGCCGCATCTGCGGGGTATCGGCTGGTGGAAGAACGCCGTGCCGAAGCTCGAACCCTATGTGCCGTATGAGGTGATGCGCACGCTAACCGAGGAGCTGATCCTGCAGGATTCGTTCTTTCGCAGCGCCCGCTTCGAGAAGTTGCCTGCGGGCCCGATCCATGCGGACCTGTTTCGCGACAATGTGCTGCTCGTGCGCGATGGCGAGGGCGAAAAAGTGCGCGACCGTATCGGCGGCGTCATCGACTTTTACTTCGCCGGCTGCTCGATCTGGCTGTTCGACCTTGCGGTCACGATGAACGACTGGTGCACTGTTCAGGCCACCGGCGCATTCGAACCGCTGCAGGCGCAGGCTTTGCTCGATGCCTACCACGCGGTGCGGCCGCTGACCGAGGACGAACACGAATGCTGGCGTACTTCGCTACGGGCGGCGGCGCTTCGATTCTGGATTTCGCGCCTGTACGACTACTATCTGCCACGCCCTGCACACCTGCTCACTCCGCACGACCCGGCACATTTCGAGCGAATCTTGAAGCGCAGGACGGTCGATGCATTGTTGCCTTGGGTCAATTGAACGATGGTCGTTAAAACGCTGCCGGCGAGCGCCGGACTGAAGTGGCTGCGCGATGCCTGGGCGCTGTACCGGCGCCAGCCGTTTGCATTCACCGCGCTGGTCATTCTCTACACGATGGCAATTTCGCTGCTTGCCTACGTGCCGCTGATCGGCATGCCGCTGGCGGCCGTGCTGGTCCCGTTTGGCACGATCGGCCTGACGCTCGCCGGACGTGACGCCGAGCGCGGTGTGATGCCGATGCCGGTCATAATGGCCGAGCCCTTTCGCGATTCCAAGCAACGCAAGGCGCTCGCCAGCCTCGGGTTCATCAACGCGACGATGGTGTTGTTGCTCGTGTCACTGGTGTCGATTCTCGCCGCGGATGATCTGGCCAACTGGCAGGTCGTGGATGGGCGGATTGACGCAGTGTCGGCCGGGCAAAACTTTCCGTGGGACGCCATCGCGGTGGCTGCCGCGCTGTACGTTCCAATTTTGATGTTGACCTGGTTCGCACCGCAGTTGGTGGCGTGGCACCGGCAACCTGTAGGCAAGGCTCTGTTTTTCTCGTTCTTCGCCTGCTGGCGCAACCGGTGGGCGTTTTTGACGCTGGCGGCTGCGATGATCGCACTTTCATCCGCCGTCATAATCGTTTCGACTCAGCTGCTGCAGGCGTTCGGTGTTTCGCCGCAGCTGGCATCGATGCTTTTTGCCCCGGTGGTCCTGGTGCTTATCAGCGTCGGCTACGCGACGCAGTATCCGATTTACCGCAGCCTGATCGACACGCCCGACGGGCCCGCGCCGGTGCCGCAGGTCAGCTGAACGACGTCACGAAGCCGCCGGCCATTTGCGGCGTAAATGCGCGCGCGCGCGGTGCGTCAGCACACCGCCGTGATTGCAGGTAATGCCGAGTTGCCGGCAGACCAGCGTTAGGTCGAGCCCGAGCACGTCGCGCAGTTCGAACATCACGCGAGTTCGCTCCGGCAGCCCGCGCAGGCATTCGCGCAGCGTGAGCCAGAACCGGTCCTTCCGGTGCCGCGCATC
>JBGTEW010000271.1:0-5675 GCA_041747615.1 Burkholderiaceae bacterium
GGATCGCGGCGCATCGTGATGCGGTCGATCGTGAACACCGGAAACCACTCGCGCTCGTTGTAGTAACCGGTGTGGTCACCGAACGGGCCTTCAAGGGCCGTTTCGTATCCATTGCCGGCGCTGTCGGGCTGAACATGGCCTTCAAGGACGATTTCCGCCGTGGCCGGCACGCTTAGTTCACTGCCGACGCACTTTGCAATTTCGGTCCGCCCACCACGAAGCAGGCCGGCAAACTGATACTCGGAAAGCGTATCGGGCACCGGTGTGACGGCGCCGAGCATGGTGGCCGGATCCGCACCTAACGCGACGGCAATTGGGAACGGTTTGCCGCGATGCACCAGCCCATGGTCGCGAAAGTCCAGTGCACCGCCTCGGTGAGCCAACCAGCGCATGATGACTTTGTTGCGGGTTAAGACCTGTTGGCGGTAGATGCCCAGATTTTGACGCTTTTTATGGGGTCCCTGTGTAATTACAAGACCCCACGTGATCAGCGGGCCGGCATCACCCGGCCAGCAGGTTTGAATCGGCAATCGTCCAAGGTCGACGTCGCTCCCTTCCCAGACGATCGCCTGGCAGGAGGCGCCCCGAACATCGCGCGGCGCCATATCCCATAGAGCGCTCTTGAGTTGCCCCATTTTGCCGATCGCATCGCGCAAGCCCTTCGGTGGCTCAGGCTCTTTCAAGGCCGCGAGCAGTTTGCCTACTTCCCGCAGCGCCGCTAGATCGGCGGCGCCCATCGCGAGCGCCACCCGCCCAGTCGTCCCGAACAGATTGGCCAGCACAGGGATGGCAAAACCTGTCGGCCGCTCGAACAGAAGCGCCGGCCCGCCTGACTTGAGCGTCCGGTCGCAGATTTCGGTTATCTCATGCCGCGGGGATACCTCGGCCGATACGCGCTTGAGCTCCCCGGACCGCTCCAGTTTGGCCATGAAGTCGCGCAGATCGGCGTATTTCATACGGTCCCGGGAGGCGTACGACGAGCGGTAGTCATCGGTGTAAGCGCTAACCTCAGAGATTAAATTGTTTCATAAAGCACTGAAAATAAAGCAGTTTGGCTTTGAACCTTTCCCTCTCATGTTCGCTCAAACACGCCTTTAGGCGAAAAAAAAGCTTCATTTAGAGCGAGCCCTGGGTTGACCGAAACCCGCTGCCCCCTAAACTCCGCCCATCCATTTGGGTGCTACCGCTACCGCGTGCACCGCAGCACCGCCCAGAACCGGCCGCGCCCGGCCTTTTGGGCCCAGACGTTGCTTTGGGAATAAGTGGAATAAGTCCGATCGGGATGCGTATCCGCGCTTGGCGGACGTCCGGCGGCGATGGGGAAGTTGAGTGGCCGGTGAAGCGATTGGGCGGTCCGGTCAACATTCAAACCTGTTCAGAAAGCGCCCGCAATTCATCACGGCGCTTGGCATAAGGAGGTACGAGTGGCTAACGCTGCTGATTATGCGCTGCCAGCGAGCGGCGCGAAGAGCGCCGCGGTTGGGGCGGCAACCAACGTTTGCAGAGACATTTGTGCCGGATCGCTGTCAGTGGCCAGGTCGGTTGTGATGCTCGTGGGTTGTGCCGCCCTGCTCGCTGCCGGCGTACTGCTGAGCAGCGAGAAAGCGCGCACGGTGTTGGCTGAGCGCCTGCCGGCACCGCCGGCTCTAGTAGCCGAGGTCGAGGACAGGGCCGTCAAGAAGAACGCCGAACAGACGCTAGTGGCCAGCGCGGGCGATACGCGCCAGAAGCGCCTTGTTCAGTACCTGGCCCGCCGTTACCGGGTTGCCGACGGCGCGGTGAGCGAGCTGGTCGCGGCTGCTTTTCAGATCGGCACCGAAAAGAATCTGGATCCGCTCTTGATCCTCTCGGTGATGGCAATCGAATCGAGCCTTAATCCATTTGCCCAGAGCTCGATGGGGGCGCAGGGCCTGATGCAGGTGATGACGCGGGTGCATGCGGAGCGCTTCGAGCCGCACGGCGGCGAGGCCGCCGCACTTGATCCGGTGACCAATATGAAAGTGGGCTCGGCGATCCTGCGCGAGCTGATTTCGCGCGGTGGTTCGGTTGAACGCGGACTGCAGCTGTATGTCGGTGCAGGCAACCAGCCCGACGACGGCGGTTATGGCGCACGCGTACTCAATGAGCGCGCGAGACTGCAGCTGGCGGCGACCGGAAAAGTGGATGCGGCCATCGTCGCCGCGGTTAGGTCAGCCGCGCTGGCCGCCGCCCCGGCAGTGCAGCCGAAACCGGAGGCCATACCGGTCAGCATCGATGTCGACTCCGGGGTCAGCGCGCCGCTCGCGCCGACGTTCCTGCGACCGTTACCGGACTCGACCAGCGACATTCAGGAACAGCCGTCGCAGGCTGAGCAGTCAGTTTAGCTGCCGCTCCCTCCGAAAGCCGCGACGCGACTTTGCGCCGGCGCCGCGCTTTGCATTCTTACGGGACGGCATACGCGGATAATCGCGCCTTTCCTCTTTGCGTGATGTTCAATCCCCGATGCCGATTGACGGTCAGAACGATCCGACGCGCGACTTAAGGCGCGCCGCGCTCGAATATCACGAGAAGCCGCAGCCCGGAAAAATCTCCGTTACACCAACCAAGCAGTTGGTGAACCAGCGCGACCTCGCGCTCGCGTACTCGCCGGGGGTCGCCGCTGCATGCGACGCTATCCAGGCCGATCCGTCGGCTGCATTCCGCTACACCGCGCGCGGCAATCTGGTCGGCGTCGTGACCAACGGCACCGCTGTGCTGGGCCTTGGGTCGATCGGGCCGCTCGCCGCCAAGCCTGTGATGGAAGGCAAGGCAGTGTTGTTCAAGAAGTTCGCCGGCATTGACGTCTTCGACATCGAGGTCAACGAGCTCGATCCGGAAAAGCTCGTCGAGATCATCGCCGCGCTCGAGCCGACCTTCGGCGGCATCAACCTCGAAGACATCAAGGCCCCGGAGTGCTTTTACGTCGAACGCAAGTTGCGCGAGCGGATGAAGATTCCGGTGTTCCACGACGATCAGCATGGCACTGCGATCATCGTCGGAGCGGCGGTTACCAACGGCCTGAGCGTCGTCGGCAAGGACATCAGGAACGTGAAGCTGGTATCGAGCGGAGCGGGCGCGGCAGCGCTTGCCTGCCTGCAATTGCTGATCGAGCTCGGGTTGCCTCGCGAGAACATCTGGGTAACCGACATCGAAGGCGTCGTCTTCCAAGGTCGTACGGTGCTGATGGATGACGACAAGGCGCGCTTTGCGCAATCCACGCCGCTGCGCACATTGAACGATGTTATCGATGGCGCCGATATTTTTCTTGGGTTGTCGGCCGGAGGCGTGCTGAAGCCGGAGATGGTCAGCAAAATGGCGAAGCGGCCGCTGATTCTTGCGCTCGCCAACCCTACACCGGAGATCATGCCGGAGCAGGTCAAGGCGGTGCGCGACGATGCCATTATCGCGACCGGCCGTTCCGACTATGTAAATCAGGTCAACAACGTCCTGTGCTTTCCGTTCATCTTTCGCGGCGCACTTGATGTCGGCGCCACGACCATCACCACGGCGATGGAAACGGCTGCGGTTCGTGCGATTGCCGGCCTGGCGCGCGAGGAACAGAGTGACATCGTTGCCTCGGCGTACGGCGTCGCCGACGTGGCTTTCGGCCCTGAGTATCTGATTCCGAAGCCTTTCGATCCCCGCCTGATCACGCGCATCGCACCCGCAGTGGCGCAGGCCGCCATGGCAAGCGGCGTAGCCACTCGCCCGATCGACAACATCGATGCGTATCGCGATCAGCTGCAGCAGTTCGTCTATCACTCCGGTACTTTCATGAAGCCGATCTTCGCGATCGCGAAGAACGCGGTCGCTGCCGGCGGCAAGTCACGCATCGTGTTTGCCGAAGGCGAGGAAGAGCGGGTGTTGCGGGCGGCGCAGGTCGTGATCGACGAAAAACTGGCGAGGCCGATTCTCATCGGCCGGCCGGCAGTGATCGACAAGCGGCTCGAGCGTTTTGGACTGCGCATGCGGCCCGGCGTCGACTTCGATCTGGTCAATCCCGAGTTGGACCGCCGGTATCGCGACTATTGGGAAACGTATCACCGGCTGGCCGCGCGCAAGGGCGTCACTCAGCAATACGCAAAAATCGAAATGCGGCGGCGATTGACGCTGATCGGCGCGATGATGATGTACAAGAACGAGGCCGACGGCATGCTGTGTGGCACGTTCGGAACTCACGGCCCGCATCTGACCTACATCGATCAGGTGATCGGGCGTCGCGCGGGCGCCAGCGTCTACGCGGCGATGAACATCCTGATGGTGCCGGGGCGGCAGCTCGCGCTGGTCGATACGATGGTCAACCTCGATCCGTCTGTCGAGCAGATCGCCGAGATCACGGTTCTGGCGGCCGACCAGTTGAAGCGCCTTGGCATCGTGCCGCGTGTCGCCCTGGTTTCGCACTCGAACTTCGGCTCGAGCGATGCGCCGTCTGCCGTGAAAATGAGGGAAGCGCTATCGCTGCTGCGCCGATTGACGCCGGATTTCGAGGTCGATGGCGAGATGCACGCTGACGGCGCCGTCGACGACGCTATCCGCAAAGCGATCATGCCGTTCTCGTCACTCGGAGGTGATGCAAACCTGCTCGTGTGTCCGAATCTCGACTCGGCCAGCATTTCCTACAACCTGCTGAAGGCAACGGCGGGCAACAACATCGCAATCGGGCCGATGCTGCTCGGCGTCGACAAACCCGCCAACATCCTGACACCCGCGGCCACGGTGCGCCGTATCGTCAATATGGCGGCGATTACCGTCCTTGAAGCGAATTCGGTAAAGCAGCGCGAATTGCTCTAACGAGGGTCGCGCGATCCCGAGAAATCACCGCGGACGGCTTGCAGCGCCGCCAGTGCGGCGAGCCCCGCCGTCTCGGTACGCAGCACACGCAGGCCTAGGCGGCCACTGCGAAAGCCGAGTTGCTTCGCCAGGGCGATTTCGTGTTCATCGAATCCCCCTTCGGGCCCGACAGCCAGTGCGATCGGCCGCTTATCTGCGAGTGACGTGAGTTCGTCATGCGCATTTGCATCGAGCAGTACGCCATTCGCGCCGTTTTGCAGACCGGTTTGTAGCGCCGCGGACAGGATCTCGATCGCGCCAACGGAGGGAATGCGATTGCGGCCGCACTGACAGCATGCGGCGATCGCAATATCGTTCAGCCGCGCAATTCGCTTCTGCAAGCGCGCGCCGCTCAGGCGGATCACCGATCGCTGCGCGGGAGCCATGATGATCGCGTGCACTCCCAGCTCGACTGCTTTTTCGATCAACCAGTCGAGCTTCTCGGTCGCGATCCACGATTGGACCAGCGTGACCGCCAGCGGCGATTCCCGTTCGACCACATCGAATCGTTCGACGGCGGCAATCGCGCGGTCACGTTCGACGGAGAACCGCGCGCCAAATTCTCCGCCTTTGCCGTTGAACAGCACGATCGGCTCGCCCGAGCGCAGGCGCAAAACACGGATCGCGTGATGCGCAGCCGAAGCCGGCAGCTCGACGATCTGGCCAATCGCCAGCGGCGCGTTGATAAAGAAACGCGCCGCCCGCACGCTAGCTAGGCTGCCTGCAACTCGGCGACTCTCGCGGCTGCCTGCGGCTGTACCTGTTCCCGCACGAAGACCGGCAACGTGAACAGCGCGGCGTGCACGGCGGGGTCGTAGTAACGCAAT
>JBGTEW010000272.1:0-3882 GCA_041747615.1 Burkholderiaceae bacterium
TCTCACCGACACGCTCGCGCATGTAGTAGCTCTTGAGCCACGCTTCCACATCGCGCGAAGCATCGTCGGCGCGACGCTCGTTGGCAGAGCACAGCAGCCCGAGTTTTTCCCAGACCGCGATCCCTTCGGTACTGTCGGCAGTTTTGCGGCTGTGCGACGCGCGCAGTGCGGCACGCGCCGCCGCAGGTGCCGCCGCCGGATTGGGATGGGCGGAAACGTCGGGCACATACTTTTGCTTGGCGAGCATCGCCTTGATCACCCGATGCACCAGCAGATCGGGATAGCGCCTGATCGGCGAAGTGAAGTGCGTGTATGCCTTGTACGCGAGGCCGAAGTGTCCGGAGTTATGCGGGCTGTAGATCGCCTGCTGCATCGAGCGCAGCATGACCGTCTGCAGAAGCTGCGCATCCGGCCTGGGTTTGATCTGCTTCAGCAACCGTGCGTAGTCAGCGGGCTCCGGCTTGTCACCGCCGTCGAGCGTGAGGCCAAGCGTCTTCAGCAGAGTACGCACGTTCGCCAGGCGCTCCGGCGTCGGTCCCTCGTGCACGCGATACAACGATCCCTGCTTGCCGCGCTCGATGAAATCCGCGGTGCACACGTTGGCCGCGAGCATGCACTCTTCGATCAGCTTGTGCGCGTCATTGCGCATTCGCGGCAGGATTTTCTCGATGCGGCCGTTGGGGTCGCACACGATGTAGGTTTCAGTCGTGTCGAGGTCGATCGCGCCGCGCGCATCTCGCGCGCGTTTCAGCACTTCGTAGAGGGCATACAGGTTCTGCAGATGCGGAAGCACGCTGGCGAGGCGCTCGGCGTCCTTGCTGTCCGGTGCCGAAAGCGCCTCCCAGACCTCCGTATAGGTCAGCCGGGCGTGCGAATGCATCACGGCCGGGTAAAACTGATACGCCTCGAGAACGCCCTTATTCGACACCACACAGTCGCACACCATCACCAGACGGTCGACCTCCGGCTTCAGCGAGCACAGACCGTTGGAGAGCTTCTCGGGCAGCATCGGAATGACACGACGCGGGAAGTACACGGAGGTCGAACGATTCTGCGCTTCGACGTCGAGCGCGTCGCCCGGCTTCACGTAGTGGCTGACATCGGCGACCGCGACGAGCAGGCGCCAGCCCTTGTTTCGTCCACCCTGGCGGCCACCGTGCATCACGGGCTCGCAATAGACCGCGTCGTCGAAGTCGCGCGCGTCTTCACCGTCGATCGTCACCAGCGGCACATCGCGCAGATCGATGCGGCCGCGAAGATCCTTGACCGTTACGTCATCGGGCAGCACCGCAGCGGCCTGCAGCGTGCCTTGCGGAAACTCGTGCGGCACCGCGAACTTGCGCACGGCGATCTCGATTTCCATACCCGGATCGTCGATCGCTCCAAGTACTTCGATCACGCGACCGACCGGCTGCACATAGCGCTGCGGCTGCTGCAGGATCTCGACCACGACGACCTGTCCCGGCTCGGCCGACAGAGACGCACCCGGCGGCACCAGGATGTCGTGCGCGATTCGCTGATCCTCCGGCACGACGATCATCACGCCGCGCTCGTTCAGGAGCCGGCCGACGAGCTTGTTGGTGCGGCTTTCGATGACCTCGACGATCTCGCCCTCAGGGCGCCCGCGGCGGTCGGCACCGGAGACCCGCGCGAGCACACGGTCGCCATGCAGCACCTTGCTCATTTCATGCTCGGAGAGAACGAGATCGGGGCCGGCGTCGTCGCGAATCAGGAAGCCGAAACCGTCGCGATGTCCCTGCACCTGGCCCGACAGCAGATTGGCGCGGGCAGCGACCAGCAGCAGGCCGGCGCGATTGCGCACGATGCGGCCGGCTTTTTCCAGTTCTTCGATCTCGCTGTTGAAAACGCCCAGATCATCGGCATCGAGTTGCAGCCGCTCGGCAAGATCGGCCGGCGTCAGCGGCGCGCGCGCTGCGGTCAACGCTTTCACGATCGAATCGCTATTAAGGCGATTTGTTTTTATATTCACAATTTCCTTCTGCTTCACTTTTGCTCATTTGACTACGTACCCACCGCCGCTAGAATGCGCCGCTCTCAGCATGCTACAAAGCGTAGCGAGCCTCGAGGTTGCGCCGAGGAGCGGAAGCGTACAGACGTACGCAGAGCACCGGAGACGCAAGATCGGGGCGCGCAGTAACTTTGTAGCGTGCTGAATGCCCAGATGGCGGAATTGGTAGACGCACTAGGTTCAGGT
This sequence comes from Burkholderiaceae bacterium, assembly GCA_041747615.1. GTDB lineage: Bacteria > Pseudomonadota > Gammaproteobacteria > Burkholderiales > Burkholderiaceae_F > JACCZX01. The sequence goes on from JBGTEW010000272.1 coordinate 2,216, forward strand.
CCTAGCGGTGGCAACACTGTGGAGGTTCGAGTCCTCTTCTGGGCACCATAGGTTTAACGTTCAGGGTCGCCGGCCGCTCGCGCGTCCGGCGACTAAAGTTTTTTGTTTCGCAGCCTTTCGGCGAGCTTCTCCGGGCCCATCGCGTCGTATATCTCGAACGGCTGATGAATCCAGGGATTCGTCGGCAGGTGTTGCACAAAATAGTCCGGCCTGAACGTCGAGCACGCCTTGTACCAAATGACGGCGGTTTTCACTTCTTCAATCGCCGGATAGCGCGCCCTCAGGTGTTCGACGACGCGCGCCAGCGTCACACCGGAGTCGACCAGGTCATCTACCAGCAGCAGCCTGCCATGCAGCGCATCGCTCGTCATCGTGATGTATTCGCCGATGTCGAGCTGACCCTGGCGTGTCCCGGCGGCGGCACGATATGAACTCGCTGCCAGAATCGCCAGCGGTACATCGTAGATGCGCGAAATGACGTCGCCGACTCTGAGTCCACCGCGCGCCAGGCACAGCAGCGAATCGAAGCGCCACTCGGATTCATGGACTCGCAGGCACAACTGTTCGATCAGGCGATGGTATTCGTCCCAGTCGACGTAAAGATCGGACTCCGAACGGGCCGGATTGCTCATTCGCCGAACGGATGGCGCAGCACGATTGTCTGCTCGCGGTCGGGACCGGTTGACACCAGATCGATCGGAACCGCCAGCACTTCCGAAAGCCGCTCCAGATAGCGCCGCGCACCCGCGGGCAAGTCGTCCCAGCGCTGCACGCCGAAGGTCGAATCGCTCCAGCCGTTGAACTCCTCATACACCGGCTCGCAGCGGCTCACCGCTTCGGCGCCGTAGGGCAGGATATCGACGGCCCTTCCATCCATGCGGTAACCGGTGTTGAGCCGCACGCGCGGCAGGCCATCGAGCACGTCGAGCTTGGTGACGCACAGGCCGCTGGTGCCGTTCAGCTGCACCGCGCGTTTCAAGCCGGCGGCATCGAACCAGCCGCAGCGTCGCGGGCGCCCGGTTACAGAGCCGAACTCCTGACCCCTGTTGCGCAGGTGGTCGCCGGTGGCGTCGGTCAGTTCGGTCGGAAACGGGCCCGAGCCAACGCGCGTCGAATACGCCTTCGTGATACCGAGCACGTAGTCAAGCCGCTGCGGAGCGACTCCGGCGCCCGCCGCGGCCGCGCCCGCTACCGTATTGCTCGACGTCACGTACGGATAGGTGCCGTGGTCGACGTCGAGCAGTGTGCCTTGCGCGCCCTCGAACAGCAGACGTGCGCCGCTTTCCATCACGCTGTTCAGCCGGTACGACACATCGGTGATCAGCGGCCGCAGCCGGTCGGCGAGCGCCAGCGTGTCGCCGATCACCCGTGTCGGATCGACTCGCTCTGCGGCCAGGTAATGCTCGAGAACGAAGTTGTGATAATCGAGCGCTTCGTGAACGGCATCGGCGAAGCGCGCCGAGTCGAACAGATCCTGGGTGCGCACTGCGCGCCGCGCGACCTTGTCTTCGTACGCTGGGCCGATGCCGCGGCCGGTGGTGCCGATCTTCGCGGCGCCCCGCTTGACTTCGCGTGCCAGGTCGAGCGCCACGTGGTACTCGAGAATCAGCGGGCAGTTGCCGCTGACCGCCAGCCGTGACGTCACGTCGACGTCGGCGGCCTGCAGC
>JBGTEW010000273.1:0-1947 GCA_041747615.1 Burkholderiaceae bacterium
CATGCGCGCGCGCGCGGTGCGTCAGCACACCGCCGTGATTGCAGGTAATGCCGAGTTGCCGGCAGGCCAGCGTCAGGTCGAGCCCGAGCACTTCGCGCAGTTCGAACATCACGCGAGTTCGCTCCGGCAGCCCGCGCAGGCACTCGCGCAGCGTGAGCCAGAACCGGTCCTTCCGGTGCCGCGCATCGATGCGTTCGGCTGGATCGTTCGCGCGCTGCAAATCGGCGGACTCCGATGCCTGCTCGATCGCCGCCTCCAGTGCCTCGGGCGCGAAGGGAAGCTCTCTGGCGTGTGCGCGATACACGTCGATCGTCTTGTGCCGCAGGACCGCGTGCGCGTAGGTATCGACGTGCGCGGTGCCGCGATACCTATCGACCGCTGCCAGCAGAGCCAGCAACGTTTCCTGAGTTACATCTTCCGCATCGGCCTCTGCAAGATTACGCATTGCGTAACGCAGCAACCGGCTGCGCAGCGCCGAAACCGCGGCCGGGTCGTCCAGCAGGGTGCGCGCGTCGACAGCTGGGTGTGGGTTCAAGGCTTCTCCTGCGGCGGTGGAACACCGACGCAACGTAGCCGCGAGGTATCACGAAAGTTTCACGAAACTCCGACGATGCAATCAAATCGGCACGGCGATTCGGTCCCGCCGACTGTAAGCTCGGGTCTGCCGACGCGACTCACGATGCCTATGCTGCGGACACTGCTCATCGTCGAGGACCAGCACGACCTGGCTGAGCTGGTCGCATTGCACCTGTCCGACCTGGCGCAGCGGATTCATCTGTGCAACGACGGCAGCGAGGCGCTGCGCGTCGCCGCCTCGAACCCGCCCGACCTCGTCATTCTGGATCTGGGCCTGCCCGGCCTTGATGGGCTGGAAGTCTGCCGCCGGCTGCGGGCCTCGCCGCGCTATGTTCCGATCCTGATGCTGACTGCCCGCTCAAGCGATGCCGAGCGGGTGCTGGGCCTAGAGCTCGGCGCCGACGACTATCTGGTGAAGCCGTTCAACGTGATGGAGCTGGTCGCCAGGGCCAAGGCGATCGTGCGCCGCATGGAAGCGGTCGACAGCAGCGCCGGCAACTCGATCGTCTGCAACGGCACCTTGCGGATCGATCCGTCGGCCCGCCGCGTGACACTGGCGGGCGCGCAGATCGTGCTGACCGCCCGCGAGTTCGATCTATTGCTGCACTTTGCGCGTCATCCGGGCCGCGTATTCACTCGCGAGCAGCTGCTTGACACCGTCTGGGGAGGAGCGCACGGCGGGTATGCGCACACGGTGAACTCGCACATCAACCGGCTGCGCGCCAAGATCGAACGCAACGCTGCCGATCCGAACTGGATTCAGACCGTCTGGGGCGTGGGCTATCGCTTCGCGATTGAGGGCGGATAGCTTCGCATCCATGTTCGCGCGCATCCGCTCTCAACTGCATTGGCGCCTCTCGCTGGTACTAATGGGGTTGTTCGTCGTGCTTGCGCTGCTGACCGGCGCGATCCTGCGGCAGTTCAGCATCAGCTATGAACAGGAAGTCGCGCAGCGGATGAACAGCGACGTGGCGATGTATATCGCACGCCAGCAGACCGTCGCGGCGTCGCCAATGCCCGACCGCGGCGCGCTGGCCGAGCTTTTCCGCTACGTGATGATCGTGAACCCGGCGCTCGACGTCTACCTCCTCGATACCGAGGGGCAGGTGCAGGGATACGACCCGGGGCGCGGGCCATTGCTGCGAAAGCGGGTACCGCTGGATCCGGTGCATTCGTTTCTGGGCGGCCAGGATCCGTTCCCGATTCGAGGGGCCGATCCGCGCAGCGCCGCGGACGCGGTCTTCTCGGCAGCGGCCGTTGGCGATCCTTCGCGCCCGACAGGTTACGTCTATGCCGTGCTCAGTCGCGCGGCGCCAAGCGACGCCGCGTTCGGCCAGGGCAGCTTCGGTCTGTCGGCGGCGCTGCTGTCGT
>JBGTEW010000274.1:0-2411 GCA_041747615.1 Burkholderiaceae bacterium
AGCGTTGCACCAGCGCGTTCGCAGCACCGGCACCGCTGGCCGCGCCGAGGCGGAAAATGATCTCGCGTTCCTGCTCGGGTACGAGGTCGATGGTCACCTGCATCGCTGCGCACGGATCGAGCGCCGCGCCGACCCGGCCCGACAGGCGCGTCCGATGCAGTGCAGCGGGATTGCGCAACGATCCGTTGCGACCGATGAACTCGGTGCGATCGCCAGTGACCGTTCGCGCCGGATCGTCGACGTCGAAGAAGCCGACCCATTCGGTGAATTCGGAATTGAACGGGTTGCGCGCGAGCAGCGCGCCGCTCTTCGCATCGATCTCGGTCGTGACGTGCATTGCGGACTTTGCGCGCAGATCGCCGAGCACCCACTCGACATAACCGGTCGCCGATAGCCGCCGTGGCTGGTCGGACCGGTTGTTCAGCCTTAGCAATGAGAACTTGATGGGCGCATCGAGGGCGACGAACACGGTCAGCTCCGAGTGAATGCCGTCGACCATGCGTTCGAACACGCTGTAGCCGAAGCCGTGGCGCGTGACCGTGGGCTCGGTTCCTTCCTCGGACGACGTGGGCGACCAGAAATGCCCGGTTTCCTCGTCCCGGATGTAGATCGCTTCGCCGCTGATATCGCTGACCGGATCGTTGGCCCACGGCGTCAGCCGGTAAAGATGCGCGTTCTCGCTCCACGTGTAGGCGTGCCCGCTTTCAGACACGACGGTTCCGAAATTCGGGTTGGCCAGAACGTTGACCCACGGAGCAGGTGTTGTCTTCTCAGACGTTGGTGCGATCACGTACTCGCGCCCATCGGGCGAGAATCCACCGGTGCGATTGAACAGGATCAAATCGTCGAGATCGAGATCGACCGGCATCTCAGCCCGGTAAACGCGGGTCGGCGTCAGACGCGGCACACGCACGTGGGGCTGTGGGCGACGGGCGATCTGCTCCGACAGCGTTCCGCGCTCATCGGACAAAATGACGCGGGCCACCGACTCGAACAGCAGCCGGTCCTCGTTCGAGATCTGTTCGGCATGGCGCACAAAAATTCCGCCCGGGCGATCGACGAAGTGCGCTTCGACGCCGGCGGCAATCAATCCCAGAATCTGATCCTGCAGCTGCTGCCGATACACGTCGTGGTCTTCGTTCCAGATCACCAGATCGACGGCGAGGCCCTTGAGCCGCCAGTACGCGTGCGCCTGTACGAGCTGCCGCACCAGAGCGATGCTGGCCGCCTTAGAAATCTGCAGCAGCACAATCGGCAGATCGCCGGAGATCGCATAGCCCCAGAGCCCCGACTGGCTGCGACGGTTGCGCATCAGCGCGCTCGGATTGCCGCGCAGCGAAGCGTTCGCGTACAGCACCGAGCTCGCCAGACGGCCGTACAGCTGCGCGTCGGCCTCGGTGGCGTTGAGCTGCCGCAGCACGACCTGGCTATGCGTCCACGTCAGATCGAACACGCGATCCGCAAGACGGCGATCCTGGTACTTCTCGATCAGGCCCAGCACGGCGTCGCGCGTATCGCCGACGCCCATCACGATGTCGACAGTGGTTGATTCGGCGGCATCGAGCGTGATTCGCTGCCGAATCGCCGCGACCGGGTCGAGCACCGATCCCGACGAGCCGGACAGCAATCCGCGATCGAACATTGCGCGCGGCGCAGCCACCGTATGCCCGCGACCGATGAAGCGCGCGCGATCTGTTTCGAACGAGACGCCGCCGCCCACCGCGCCGTGGGCGGTCATCAGCTGAAACAGCCACGGTGTGTTTTCGTCGCGTGAGCGCGGCCGGCGCGTGCACAGAATGGCGGCGCGCCGCTCGATGATCTCGGTTTGCACGAACAGATTGCTGAAAGCGGAATGCAGCGCGTCGGCGGCAGCGGGCGCGAGGACCACTTCCGCGTAGCTGGTGATCTCGATCGTGCGGCGTGCCCGGCCGCGGTTTGCAATGCGCACACGACGCACTTCAATGTCGTCCTCCGGCGAGACGACGATCTCGGTATGCGTCTCGATGTCGAGATCCTGCCGCCGGAACTCGGCGCGCCCCTGGCTGAAAATGGATTCGTAGTGATCGGTGCGGCGCAGCGTCGGCTGGTGCGCAGTCGACCAGAACTCGCCGCTGGCGATGTCGCGCAGGTAGCAGAACGTCCCCCAATCGTCGCAGGTCGGATCTTCGCGCCAGCGCGTGACTGCAAAATCCTTCCAGCGGCTGCTGCCGCCGCCGGCGTTGGTCACCATCACGTGATAGCGGCCGTTGGACAGCAGATGCACTTCCGGCACCGGTGTGTGCGGCGTCGTCAGCATGCGCACCGGCGATTCGGTGCTGACGCTGGTCACGTCGGTTTCAGACGCGATCGTCGCGGTCGAGTAGAACGGGGTCGCGCGCGGAATACGCTCCTGCAGCAGCAGCAATGTGGCC
>JBGTEW010000275.1:0-18347 GCA_041747615.1 Burkholderiaceae bacterium
CGCCTCGCGCGACATGATCAGCCGCATCTTCAAGGACCTCACGATCGGCGGCTACGTGACGATCGAAAACCGCCAGATCACGATCAATCGAAAGCCGCCTTCGCGCTGGTAGCCCGCTTAGTGAATATTCGGCAGCCGCGGCGTGTAACGCGCGGCTGCGCTGCCGGTCCATCGGCCCTAACGTGCCCTCATTCCTGCAACTGCGGGGGCAACCAGGAGCCGATATGTTCAAGACACCGAAGCGCCGTCTTCCACGGGCGGCACGATGATCCCGGCCGCTCTGATGTCCAACAACGACGAAATCATCGTCGTTCCACACAACGCGTCCTGGCCCGCCCGGTTTCGCATCGAATCGCAACTGCTGCACGTTGCTTCGAATGAGCTGAAGCCCGTCATCGAGCACATCGGCAGCACTGCGGTGCCCGGTCTCGCCGCCAAGCCGATCATCGACATGCTGGTCGGTATCCAGTCGCTCACGGAATTCGAATCCCAATCGCAGCGCCTGGCGCTGTATGGCTACCAATACATTCCGGAATACGAGCGCGCCCTGCCCGATCGCCGCTTTTTCAAGCGGGTGGTCAACGGCGTGCGCACGCACCATGTACACGTGGTCGAGCAGAGTGGCGTGTACTGGAAGCGTTACCTGAAGTTTCGTAACAGCCTGCGCGCAGATCCCTGGCTCGCTTCGCGCTATGCCGAGCTCAAATGCCGGCTTGCCGCGCGCCACACCTTCGATCGCGACGCGTACACGAACGGCAAAACCGGATTCATCGAGGCAGTGCTGGCCATGCCGCCACGCCACAATCAGGGCAGCGCGACACTGCGGTCAACGTTTGCGTTTACTCCGCTGCAGCCACCTGCCCGGATGGCGCTGTGATCCCGCCAGAGGCTGCTTCAAACGCCGATCGATAGCGCTCGCGCAACACGTTCTTCTGCACCTTGCCCATCGCATTGCGCGGAAGATCATCGACCAAAAACACGCGCTTCGGAATCTTGTAGCCGGCAATCTGGCCCCTGAGCGCGTCGACGATCGCTGCTGCGTTCAGCGCAGCGCCATTTGCGACGACCACGGCTACCACCGCCTCGCCAAAATCCGCGTGCGGGACGCCGATGACTGCCGATTCGGTCACGCCTGACAACGCATCGATGTAGCCCTCGATCTCTTTCGGATACACGTTATAGCCACCCGAGATGATCAGGTCCTTCGAGCGGCCGACCAGGGTCAGATATCGCGCAGGCGCATCGTCGCCGCCGAAGTGGCCGACATCACCGGTCCTGAACCAGCCGTCTGCGGTGAACTCCTCCCGGGTCTTCTCCGGCATTCGCCAGTAACCTGAGAAAACATTCGGCCCGCTCACTTGCACCGCGCCGATATCGCCGGTCGCACACTCGCCGCCATCGTCGCCGACGACGCGCACGCCAACTCCGGGCAGCGGAACACCGACGGTTCCGGCAATCCTTTCACCGTCCGCCTCGAAGTATGGATTGGATGTCAGCATCGACGTCTCAGACATGCCGTAGCGCTCGAGTATCCGATGACCGGTTCGCTGCTCGAACTGACGATGCGTTTCCGCCAGCAACGGCGCGGAGCCCGCGATGAAAAGCCGCATCGAGGGGCAATGCGTACGATCGAACCCCGGTTCGGCGAGCAGCCGGGTATAGAACGTCGGCACCCCCATCATCACCGTCGAGCGCGGCAGACGTTCGAGCACGCGCGGCAGATCGAACTTCGGCAACATCAGCATCTTCGCCCCCGCAAACAGTGCCGCATGCGAAGCGACGAACAGGCCATGCACGTGAAACAACGGCAGCGCATGCAACAGCACGTCGCGCCTCCCCGCATCGCGCTGCGCCCTGAAGCCCCAGAACCGGTCGAGCGTGAGGGCACTCGATGCCAGATTCCGATGCGACAACATCGCGCCCTTGCTGCGGCCGGTCGTGCCGGAGGTATACAGAATCGCCGCCAGATCGCCGGCGGCAGCAGGCTTCGTCTCGAACTCGTCGTCGAACGGCGCCGCCGCAGCGAGCAGTGTGCCGTCGCGTCGATCGCCAAGCGTCATCACGTGCCGGCAACGAGCGGAGCGTGCAATCGGTTCGATTTCGGAGCGCCTTGCCGGCGTGCAGACGGCGACCGCCGGCTCGGCATCCCGCAGGAAATAGTCAAGTTCCGCACGCTGGTAAGCAGTGTTCAGCGGAACGTAGGCGAGGCCGGCGCGCAGGGTCGCGAGGTACAGCATCAGGCACTCAGGCGATTTTTCGACCTGCGCCACGACTCGGTCGCCGGGCCTTAACTTCAGCGACGCGAGCCAGCTGGCGATGCGGCCGCTTGCATGATGAAGATCGCGCCAGCTGTAAATCAGGCCGTCGGCAGTCTCGATGCAGGCCGAATCATGATCGTCCGGAAATCGGCCAGCGACTTCCGCGTACAGATTTCCGCCGGCCGCTGATTGCGGGCTCATTCGCCCGTAAAGTCCGGTCGACGCTTGGCCAGGAAGGCGCGCACGCCTTCGTGGTAATCGTGCGAGTCTAGAAATGCGAAGCTCTCGTCAAGCTCGTGTTGCGTGTAGTCGAGGCCGCGCGACTGAAAACGGCGGATGTTGGCCTTGTTCTGCCGCGCGGCCAGCGGCGAACCGGCGACGATGTGCGAAATGCAGAGCTGCAATTCGGTTTCGAACGATGCCGCCGGAACTACTCGCGTGACCAGTCCGCGCGCCAGTGCCTCGTCGGACGTGAGGATCCGGCTCTCCAGCAGCAGCTCTGCGGCGACCGCGGGACCGACCAGCCGCAGCAACGGCACCAGCTCCGGCAGCGCCAGCGGAAATCCAAGACGGCCGATCGGCACCCCGAAGCGGCCGTTATCGGCCGCCAACCGGATGTCGCATACCGAGGCAATCTCGAGTCCGCCGCCGACGCACACGCCCTCGATTGCGGCGATCAGCGGCACCGGACACGCATCGACCGCTCTTAGCGCGTTGCCGATCGTTTCCAGGTGGTACTTGCGCCCGCTGGATGGATCGTGGCGCACACGCTCGAATTCGTCGATATCGGCACCCGCTGCGAAATTTCCACCCGCACCGCGAACAACTACGACACGGATCGCACCACGAGTCGGTTCCGAACGCAGTCCGAACTCGACGATCTGGCTGAAAGCCTGCGCCAGCTGCTGCCACATCGCAACGCTGATTGCATTGAGCTTGCCCGGCGAGTCGAGCGTGACCGTGGCCAGCTGACCGTCGACATGAAGATCGACTCTGCCACTCATCGGCGGGCTAATCGCGCTTTGCGACGACTCTTCGTGAACGGTGCGACGACGCCTCATCAGCTCTCATTGACGGGTTGGCACTACGCTTGCGCCAGACGTGCGACCGCTTGTGCATGCACGACGTCGCCTTCGAGAAAGCGCTGGTGGTACTCCTCGACCTTCGCAAGATCGTACAGGTAGTTGACCATCATTCCGCAGGACTGGCGCAGGCCGTTGTTCGACAGGTCAGCCGCCCAGTTGATGCGCTGCAGGCGTGCGCCATTACCGAGGTGGAACTTCGCGACGGGATCGCCCGCGGGGGTCGGTGACACCGAGCGAAGATAGATGGAAGCCAGTGCAAGCAGCGCCTCCCGCTCACTCTTTGACGCCGCTTCTGGATTCCAGCGGGCGCTGCGATCCTGCAATCGCGAGTCGCCGAGGTTCAGTTTTTGACGCGCGTCCTCCAACCGCTCTTGCTCCGCTCTTGATTCGATCGCGGCGTTGTCTGCTTCATCCGCCCATCGCACGAATCCAGGTATCGGCGACAACGTGCAGAACGTACGTATCGAGGGAAACTCGGCATGCATTCGCTCGGCTACTCGCTTGATCAGGAAGCTTCCGAGCGATACGCCGCGCAGCCCGGGCTGGCAATTGCTGATCGAATAGAAAGTAGCCACCTTGTACTGCTTCGGCGCGACTGGATGCGCCGCTTTCTCGATCAGCGGTGCAATCGCTTCGGGCATCACAGGAACCAGCGCAACTTCGACAAAGATCAGAGGCTCATCAGGCAGCTGCGGATGAAAGAATGCGAAGCAGCGGCGATCGGGCTGCAGGCGCCGCCGCAGATCGTCCCAGCCGTCGATCGCATGTACGGCTTCATGCTGAATGATTTTCTCGAGAAGCTGTGCCGGCGAGGTCCAGTCAACCTGCTGCATTTCGAGAAATCCCGGGTTAAACCACGACGACAGCAAGTGAAAAAGGTCGGCCTCGACTGCGGCCAGCCGCGGGTGCGAGGGCAGTATGCGCAACAAATGCCTGCGCATCTGCACGATGGCCGCAGTGCCTCCGGGAGCTCGGTTAAGGCGGCGCAGTAAGTCCTGGCGCGGCGGCTCCGCGGCGGCCGTGAGCTGCATCAGCGTCTGCGCGGTTGGCTCTGCTGCATAGCGCTGTGCGGCGTCGAGCACGTTCCGCGGGTCGGGCCCAAAGTCTTCGTCGAGACGCTCGAAAAATCTCTGTTGCGCCGGTTCCGATAAGTGCTCGTATTGGCGAAGTGCCACGGCCGCATGCGACGCACTGTTGGCTTCGCCGCGCGCCGATAACAGGCGCCGGCACGTGCGCAAAAACGCTTCGAGCTCGCGCTCGACCAGGAGCCTTTGAGCCGCACTTTTCAGCGAGTCAAACACCGGCATTCCTGCGCCGCAGAACCATGAAGCAGACGATGCCGATCAGAACCATCGGCACCGAAAGCCACTGTCCCGCCGAAAGGCCAAGCGGCATGTAGCCGTACAGCGCTTCCGGCTCGCGAAACATCTCGCCGATGATGCGCAGCAGTCCGTAGAAGATCAGGAACAGGCTGCCGACGGTGCCGGCCGCGCGCGGCTTCCGTGAATACATCCACAGGATCGCGAACAGCAGCACGCCTTCGAGCGCGAACTGATAAATCTGCGACGGATGCCGGGCCAGTGCATCCCCGGACTGCGGAAACACGACCGCCCAGGGCAGCGATGGGTCGGCGACGCGGCCCCACAGCTCGCCGTTGATAAAGTTGCCGATGCGTCCGGCACCGAGCCCCAACGGCACCAGCGGCACGACAAAATCCGCAACGCGCAGAAACGACTTGCCGCGCATCCTTGCGAACACGGCCATCGCAGCGATCACGCCGAGGATGCCGCCGTGCGATGCCATGCCGCCCTTCCACACCGCAAAGATCTCGAGCGGGTTCGCAACGTAATACGACAGCGGCCCGTAAAACAGCACGTGACCGAGCCGACCGCCGATGATCGTGCCGATCATTCCGTAGAAAAGCAGGTCATCGACATCCTGCGAGCTCATGTCGCGCCATGAATCGCGTGCGCGCAGCTTGCCGAGCACGAGAAACAGCACGAATCCCACCAGGTACATCAGGCCGTACCAGCGGATCGCGAGCGGGCCGATCGAAAATGCAATCGGGTCTAAGGCGTGAACGTAGGGCACAGCGCTTCTCGAAGGATGCTTGCCCTATTATTGCTTGATTCAAACATTGCTTGATTCAAATCTTCCCGACCCCATGGCCCATCACGCTCGTTCGAAGCACGTCACCCAGGGCGTCGCGCGCTCGGCCAATCGTGCGATGTATTACGCGATGGGATATCAGGACGAGGATTTCGACAAGCCGATGATCGGTGTCGCCAACGGGCATTCGACGATCACGCCGTGCAACTCGGGCTTGCAGAAGCTCGCTGACGCGGCGATCGAGCAAGTTAAGAGGTCTGGGGCGAACGCGCAGGTGTTCGGCACGCCGACCGTGTCGGACGGCATCAGCATGGGCACCGAAGGCATGAAGTATTCCCTGGTGTCCCGCGAAGTGATCGCGGATTCGATCGAGACGTGCGTGCTCGGTCAGTGGATGGACGGCGTGATTGTGATCGGCGGTTGCGACAAGAACATGCCGGGCGGCGTGATGGCAATCGCGCGCTGCAACGTACCTGCGATCTATGTGTACGGCGGCACGGTAAAGCCGGGTCATTACAAGGGCAGGGACATCACGATCGTGTCGGCCTTCGAGGCGGTTGGAGAGTTCACTGCGGGCCGGCTGAATGAAAAGGACTTCAAGGAGATCGAACGCCGCTGCGTGCCGGGCTCGGGCTCGTGCGGCGGCATGTTCACTGCCAACACGATGAGTTCGTCGTTCGAGGCGCTCGGCATCAGCCTGCTGTACTCGTCGACGATGGCCAATCCGGATGAAGAAAAGGCATCGAGCACCGCAGAGAGCGCGCGCGTGCTGGTCGATGCGATCAAGAACCAGTTGCTGCCACGGCAGATCATCACGCGCGAGTCGATCGAGAACGCGGTGTCGCTGATCATGGCGGTCGGCGGCTCGACCAACGCGGTGCTGCACTATCTGGCGATTGCGCACGCGGCGGAGGTGCAATGGACGCTCGACGATTTCGAGCGGGTACGACGCAAGGTACCGGTGCTGGCTGATCTGAAACCGTCGGGCAGATATGTCGCAACCGACTTGCACAAGGCGGGCGGTGTGCCGCAGGTGCTGAAGATCCTGCTGGTCAACGGCCTGCTCAACAGCGACTGCATGACGATCACCGGCAAGACGATCGCGGAGATGCTCGCCGATGTTCCGGCCGAGCCGCGCGCTGATCAGGATGTGATTCGCCCGTTTTCGAATCCGATGTATCCGCACGGACATCTGGCGATCCTGAAGGGCAATCTGGCGCCGGAGGGCTGCGTGGCCAAGATCACCGGGCTGAAGAATCCTGCGATCACCGGCCCAGCGCGAGTGTTCGATTCCGAAGAAGCCGCGCTTGACGCGATCCTCGCCGACCGCATCAAGCCCGGCGACGTGATGGTGATCCGCTACGAGGGCCCCAAGGGCGGACCGGGCATGCGCGAGATGCTGGCACCGACCTCGGCATTGATCGGCAAAGGCCTCGGCGAAAGCGTCGGGCTGATCACCGACGGCCGATTCTCGGGCGCCACCTGGGGAATGGTCGTCGGCCATGTTGCCCCAGAGGCGTTCGTCGGGGGCAATCTGGCGCTGGTCAGTGAAGGTGATTCAATCACGATCGACGCGCACAAACTGCTGCTGCAGCTCAATGTTGCCGACAGCGAGCTCGCCCGCCGGCGAGCGGCGTGGAGGCAGCCGGCGCCACGCTATACAACCGGCGTTTTGGCGAAGTTCGCGAAAATGGCGTCGACTGCCAGCAAGGGGGCGATCACCGACGAGAATCTGTTTGGGTAAAGGCTCGCGCAGCAGCGGCTGGCGCAGCTGCGCCACAGGCGGTGCAGCTACGGCAAACGCTGGCGCGCTCGGACCTCGCGAGCTACCGCCGCAGGCGTGTGCCTTTTTCGACCTCTAGGCGTTTCTTGATGCGGTCTTTCTTGGCCTTGTCGATCTCGTCGAATGCCTTCTTCTTGTCAAGACCGAGTCGCTTCTCGACCAGCTCGAACCACAGAAAACCGACGCCGAACGGCAAAACAATCCACCACCACGACACTTCACCGAACACGCCAATCTCGAGCACCTTCAGGATGATCAGCGCCACGCCCAGCCAGATAAACCACATGGTGATACCCGTGCTCACGTCAGTAAGCGCCAATATAGCGTCCGGTCACCGGGTTCAGTAGGCGCATTTGGGGTCAACCGGTCGGAGATTTCGCCGTTAGACTTGTAGCTTGCAACCCGCCATTTGGAGTGAGAAATGACAAGAAATTTCGCAGTAGCCGCTTTGGTCGCCCGTTCCATGGCCGTCTGCGGCTTACTGGCAGTCGCGGCTCCGGCGCTTGCGAGCGCCGACCTGGCGAAGCAGAAGAATTGCCTCGCGTGCCATGCCGCCGACAAGAAACTGGTCGGGCCCGCCTACCGTGATATCGCCGCCAAGTACAAGGCGGACAAGAATGCGCCCGCTCTTCTGGCCAAAAAGATTCGCGAGGGCGGCGTGGGCGTCTGGGGTCAGATCCCGATGCCGGCCAATCCCCAGGTCAATGAGCAGGAAGCCCAGACTCTGGCACGCTGGGTTCTGACGATGTGACCGATTGCAGGTAGCGAAAAAAAGGGCGCGATGCGCCCTTTTTTCTTATACAGCGCTGCTTCGCAGCGGTACTGCAGTGGGGCGCCCGCTGATCAGGTCGGCGATCAGCTGCCCGCTGCCGGCAGCCAGTGTCCATCCGAGCGTTCCGTGGCCGGTGTTCAGATACAGTCCTTTGATTGGGGTCGCGCCGAGATACGGAATATTGGAGGGCGTCAGCGGACGCAACCCGGCCCAGTAGCGAGGCTCTGAAAAGTCGCAGGCACCGGGGAAAAGCGCCCGCGTCCGGCGCATCAGGGCGTCGCACCGTGCAGCGTTCAACTCGATCCCGTCACCGCCCAGCTCGACGGTGCCCGCGACTCGCAGGCGGCCGCCGAAACGCGAAAACACGATCTTGTATTCGTCGTCGGTCAGGCTGATGGTCGGGGCATGGTGCGGATCGATCACGTCGAACGTCGCCGAGTACCCCTTCGCTGGAACGATCTGCAGGTGAATTCCGAGTGGCGCCAGCAATGTGCGCGTCCCGACACCGAGACTCGCGACAACCGCGTCGGCGGGAAGTGGCTCCGGCGCGGCTTCGACTCCTGCGTCATCGGCGAGCCCTACACCTGCACAGTGGCCATCTTCTATCAGCACACGCTTGACGGTGGCACCGAACCTGAATTCGACGCCATGCTGTATGCATCGCTCGGCAAGCTGCAATGTGTACGCGTGAGCATCGCCCGATTCATCTTCGGCGCAATAGTCGGCGCCAACGATGCGGTCGCCGATCCTTGCCAGCGCGGGTTCGAGCGCGATCGCCTCGCTGGTCGAGATCGAGTGCCGATCGCAGCCGAGCGAGCGCATCAGCGCAGCCGACTTTCGCGCGACTTCAAAGTCGGCCGTATCGGTGTAGAAATGCAGGATGCCGCGCTCGACGCACGCGTAATCGAGCGCCAGTCGCGCTCGCAGCTGCTTCAACAGTCGGCGGCTGTGCAGCGCCAGCGCGACGAGCGTGCGGGTGTTGTCCGCTGCGCGTGAAGGCAGGCACTCGCGCAGAAACGCCATGCCCCAGATCCACTGGTCGGCGTCCAGACGCGGGCGGAACAGCAGCGGCGCATCTTCGCGCCCGAGCCACTGTAAAACCTTGCGCGGAGCGGCTGGATTCGCCCATGGCTCCGCGTGGCTGACCGAGATCTGGCCGCCATTGGCAAAACTCGTTTCACGCCCTGCCTCCGCCTGCCGTTCCACCACCGTCACCCGATGGCCGGCCTCGCGCAGAAACCAGGCACAGGTGACGCCCACAACCCCGGCACCAAGAACCACAACGTGCACTGTGCCTTCTCCCAAAGCGTCACAGTTTACGAACAGCACAGCGATTCGCGTTTGTCCCTAGGCCGGTCGGGAGCACTCGCTTGCTGCGCGTGGCCCGGTGAGTACAATTCTGCGGTTCGTCGGCCGAGCCCTCCTGCCTAAGCGCTGCTGGGCATTCATTCGGGTAAGGCGACCACTGTCGGTAAACAACCATTCAGCCGAGGAGAGATTTTTTATGAATTATCAGTTCACCAGATTCGCACCCGTAGCGATTGCCGCTGCGATGGCGCTGACGGCTTGTGGCCGCCAGGATCCACCTGCGCCTGCCAAGACGGCTGCAGAGCCCGCGAAGACAGCGGCCGCTCCTGCTCCTGCTGCCGAAGTACTCAAGATCGGCCACGTGGCGCCACTGACCGGCGGCATTGCGCATCTGGGCAAGGACAATGAAAACGGCGCGCGTCTGGCGGTCGAGGAGATCAATGCGGCCGGCGGCCTGAAGGTCGGCGATAAAACCTACAAGCTGGATCTGGTCGCTGAAGACGACAAGGCCGATCCGAAGGAAGGCACGCTCGCCGCGCAGAAGATCGTCGACTCCGGCGCAGTCGCAGTGGTCGGCCATTTGAACTCCGGAACAACCATTCCGGCCTCGAAGATTTATTCCGATGCCAACATGGCGCAGATTTCCCCTTCGGCCACCAATCCTAAGTACACCGAACAGGGATTTAAGACCGCGTTCCGCGTTGTCGCCAACGACAATCAGCAGGGCGCGGTGCTCGCCAACTACGCAGCGGACACGTTGAAGGCCAAGACCATCGCGATCCTGGACGACCGTACCGCTTATGGTCAGGGGCTGGCGGACGTGGTCGAGCGCGTTGCCAAGCAAAAAGGCATGAAGGTCGTAGCGCGCGAGTTCACCAATGACAAGGCGACCGACTTCAATGCCATTCTGACCAAGGTACGTGCCACCAAGCCCGACGTCGTGATGTACGGCGGAATGGACGCCACGGCCGGCCCGATGGCCAAGCAGATGGCGCAGCTGGGCATCAAGTCGACCTTCCTCGCCGGAGACGGCGTGTGCTCGCCCGAGTTCATCAAGCTGGCCGGCGATGCCTCAGGCAACCTGCACTGCTCGCAAGCAGGCGAAGCGGTGGAGAAACTCGCCAGGGGCACCGAGTTCGTCGACAAGTACAAAAAGCGTTTCAATGCCGAAGTTCAGATCTATTCGCCCTATTCGTATGACGCCGTCTACGTGATAGCGGACGCGATCAAGCGCGCCGGCAAGGTTGACCGCGCCTCGATCACCGCAGCGATTCCGGCTACCAACCACAACGGCGTCACCGGCACTGTCGCTTTCGACGACAAGGGCGACGTCAAAGGCGGCGCGATCTCGATGTTCAAGGTCGTCAACGGCAAGATGGAGTACGTGTCGACGGTTCGCTGATAGCGTCGCACAAGGACCAGACGGCACCGACAAATGGTGCCGTTTTTTTTGACCGCTTGATACGATCCTCGAACGTGGCGCCCCTATGGATACATTGATCCAGCAAGTCATCAACGGCCTGGTGCTGGGCAGCATGTATTCGCTGATCGCACTGGGCTACACGATGGTCTATGGAATCCTGAACCTGATCAATTTCGCGCACGGCGATGTGATGACCGTCGGCGCACTGACTTCGCTGACCGCCGCGTTGTTGCTGCAAGCAATGTTTCCCGGCGTGCCCGGCTGGTTCATTCTGCTGGGTGCGCTGCTCGCTGCGATTCCAGTCTGCGTCACGCTGAGCCTGGTGATCGAGCGGGTCGCGTACCGTCCGTTGCGCAACGCCCCGCGCCTGGCGCCGCTGATCACGGCGATCGGCGTGTCGATCGTTATTCAGACGATCGCGATGCTGGTGTGGGGGCGCAACTTCCTGACTTATCCGCAGCTTGTTTCGAACAATCCGATCAATGTCTTCGGCGCAACCGTGACGCAAACCAAGATCGCGGTGATTAGCTTGTCGGCGATCGTGATGATCGGCCTGATGCTGCTGGTCAATCGCACGCGGCTCGGCCGCGCGATGCGCGCGACTTCCGAGAATCCGCGAGTCGCGAGCCTGATGGGAGTCAATCCCAATTTTGTCATCGCTTCCACGTTCGCGATCGGCGCAGCGCTGGCCGCGCTGGCTGGCGTGATGTTTGCCACGACCTATGGCGTAGCGCATTTCTACATGGGCTTCTTGCCGGGGCTGAAGGCTTTTACCGCAGCCGTGCTCGGCGGCATCGGCAACGTGCCGGGCGCGATGATCGGCGGCATGCTGCTCGGACTGATCGAGGCGCTCGGCGCGGGCTACATCGGGCAATTCACCGGCGGTGTGTTCGGCAGCAATTACCAGGACGTGTTTGCGTTCATCATTTTGGTGGGGGTGCTGATCTTCCGGCCTCAGGGTCTGCTGGGCGAACGGGTCGCGGACAGATCGTGATCCCTGTTTTTCCCCAACTGCGCAACAACCCGACGGCAGCATGGGTCGCGATGTTCGTCGTCGCGGCGCTGCTGATCGCGCTTCCCTACCTGGCGGGAACGCTTGGTAATGCATGGGTACGAGCCCTCGCCTTCATGTTGCTGTACATCATGCTCGCGCTCGGCCTCAACATCGTGGTCGGCTTCGCCGGTCTCCTTGATCTGGGTTACATCGCGTTCTACGCGGTCGGCGCCTATACGTACGCGCTGCTCGCATCGCCGCATCTGGCGCAGAACTTCGCGTGGATCGCGCAGGCGTTTCCGGATGGCCTGCACAACTCGATCTGGTTCGTCATTCCGTTGAGTGCGGGCATCGCCGCAATCTTCGGCATCCTGCTCGGTGCGCCGGTGCTGAAGCTGCGCGGCGATTATCTTGCGATCGTCACCCTCGGGTTCGGCGAGATCGTGCGGATTTTTCTGAATAATCTGAACTCGCCGCTGAACATCACCAATGGCCCGCAAGGCATCACGCTAATCGACCCGGTGACGATCGCCGGCGTGAACTTCGCACGCACGCAGAATTTCTTCGGCATCGAGATGCCGTCGGTATACCTGTACTACTACCTCTTTCTGGTACTGACGATCATCACGATCGTGATCTGCATCCGCCTGCAGAATTCGCGCCTTGGCCGAGCATGGATGGCGATTCGCGAAGACGAGATCGCGGCCAAGGCGATGGGGATCAACGTGCGCAACGTGAAGCTGCTGGCGTTTTCGCTCGGCGCCACGTTCGGCGGTGTCGCCGGTGCGATGTTCTCGGCGTTCCAGGGATTTGTGTCGCCCGAATCGTTCGTGCTGAACGAGTCGATCATCGTGCTGGCGATGGTCGTGCTGGGCGGGCTGGGCCATATTCCGGGCGTGATCCTCGGTGCAGCGTTGCTTGCGCTGTTTCCTGAGCTGCTGCGACATACCGTGACGCCGGTGCAGATGGCCCTGTTCGGCGAGGTGATCGTCGAAGCCGAAGTGCTTCGCATGATGCTGTACGGACTGGCGCTGGTACTTGTGATGCTGTACCGGCCCAAAGGGCTATGGCCGGCGCCCGAGCATGGCATCAATCCGGTCGTGCAGCGTCATTCGCGCCTGGCCGCCTGAGCGGAGCGGCGATGGCAGATATCGTCCTTCGCGTGACCGGCGTCAACAAGCGCTTTGGCGGACTGCAGGCACTCTCTGATGTCGGCATCGAGATCGAACGCGGACAGATCTACGGGCTGATCGGCCCCAACGGAGCGGGCAAGACGACGTTCTTCAACGTCGTTACCGGCCTTTACGCGCCAGATTCCGGCCGCTTCGAACTCGGCGGCATCGCCTACTCACCGAACGAAGTGCACAAGGTGGCCGCTGCCGGCATAGCGCGCACGTTTCAGAACATCAGGCTATTTCCCGACATGACGGCGCTCGAGAACGTGATGGTCGGGCGCCATGTGCGGACCAAGGCGACGGCACTCGGCGCGATCCTGCGGACGCGCGCGACCGTCGCCGAAGAGCGCGCGATCAAGCAGCGCTCGGTGGAGCTGCTTGAATATGTTGGCATCGCGAAGTACGCCGACTATCAGGCACGCACGCTTGCGTACGGCGATCAGCGCCGACTCGAGATCGCGCGCGCGCTGGCAACCGAACCGAAGTTGCTGGCGCTGGATGAACCCGCAGCCGGCATGAACGCCACGGAAAAACTGGCGCTGCGGGCACTGCTAGAAGCGATCAGCCGCGATGGTGTGACGATTCTGCTGATCGAGCACGACGTGAAGCTTGTGATGGGATTGTGCGACCGGGTGACCGTGCTCGACTACGGCAAGACGATCGCAGTAGGTTCGCCCGCCGAGGTCCAACGTAATCCCGCGGTGATCGAGGCGTACCTGGGCGCTGCGCATGCCGATGTCGCGACCAAGGAGTCGGCATGACCGATGTCGTCCTTCGGGTCTCGAACCTTAGAGTCGCCTACGGAGGTATCCAGGCCGTCAAAGGCATCGATCTCGAAGTGCACGCCGGCGAGTTGGTGACGTTGATCGGCGCCAATGGCGCGGGCAAGACGACCACGCTGAAGGCGATCACCGGGATGCAGGCGTGGGAGGGCGAAGTCGACTACATGGGCGTTTCGACCGCGGGTCAGGCGCCGTTTCAATTGCTTGCCAGAGGGCTGACGATGGTGCCCGAAGGCCGCGGTGTTTTCGCGCGGATGAGCGTCACCGAGAATCTGCAGATGGGAGCATTCATTCGGAAGGACACCGAAGGCATCCGGCGCGACATCGACGAGATGTTCGGAATTTTTCCTCGACTGAAGGAGCGGGCAAAGCAGCTTGCCGGCACGCTGTCCGGAGGCGAGCAGCAGATGCTCGCGATGGCACGTTCACTGATGAGTCAGCCCAAGCTGCTACTGCTCGACGAACCGTCGATGGGCCTGTCGCCAATCATGGTTGCCAAGGTCTTCGAAGTGATCCGTTCGGTCGCCGAGCGGAAGGTGCCGATGCTGCTGGTAGAACAGAACGCGCGCTTGGCACTGGAAGCTGCGCATCGCGGTTATGTGATGGAGTCGGGGTTGATCACGTTGAACGGCGATGCAAAGTCACTGCTGAACGATCCCAAGGTGCGAGAGGCTTATCTGGGAGAGGCGGCGTAGCCTCGAGGCGCGCAAGTGCGTTATTGCTCCACCTGGACGTCGGTGACCCACATCAGCTCACAGGAGTTTCCTCCGGTGTCATCACGCGTCAGCGACGAGCGCCAGGTCCAGCCGTCGGCGTGCCGCACGTTGATCAGGTAGCCGCTCAACCTGACCACTGCGCCCTTGCGCACATCGAGCAGGCGATCCTTGATTGAATTGTTGGCCGGGACCAGGTGTGTATTAGCCGAAGATTTCGCCAACACCGACGGGTCGGCCGGCGGGGAGCCCTCCCAGCGATAGTAGTACCAGCGGTTGCCCTGGCTGATCTGTAACCGGTCGAGTACCGCATCGTCCGACATCGGTCCCCATCCGAGCGCGAAGTCGACCGGCGAAAGATCGGCCTCGCGCCCGATTCGATAGCGCTCGACCGACAGCACGCGTGCGCGCACATCGTAGGTCGCGACCGGTTCGATCACGTAACCGTCGCGCTGAATGGCCGCCGCATTCGCACTCGATTGCACCGGAACTTCGGCGACCGGGCCGCTGCTCGCCGCGCGCCGGTCGGCCGCGCGGTCATAGAAGAAATATCCGGCACACCCCGCCATCGCGAAGCCCACCAGCCATGGCTTCAGTCGCTCTGAAATCATGATTTCTTATAGGGCACGCAGCGGACAGGCGTAAGAAGGAACAAACACGCCTTTGCGACGGTTTTCTAGGGAGCACCGCACCCGCGGCGGTACAGCCGCGTGAACGGACGCGACCATTGCCCTTAGTCGAGTCCGGCGTCTTCGCGCAGTCCGAACATCAGAGTCATGTTCTGCACCGCCGCGCCGCTGGCACCCTTGCCCAGATTGTCGAGGCGCGCGATCAGCACCGCCTGCTGCTGCGCGTCGTTGGTAAACACGAACACTTCGAGCCGATTGGTGCCGTTCAGATTCTCAGGCTCGAGGTAGGCCCCATCGCGCAGCGCCGCCGCATCGTTCAACGGCCGCACGGTGATGAACATCTCTTTTGCATAGTGTTCGGCATACGCGGCATGCAGCGACTCGCCGGTCACGCGGCCCGGAAACTGGCCGGTGTGCAGCGGAATCGATACCAGCATTCCGCGCACGAAATCGCCGACCCACGGTGTGAACACCGGTACCCGATCGAGCAGGCTCATCGTCTGCATTTCGGGAAGGTGTTTGTGCGACAGATTCAACCCATACATCACCATTCGCGCCGGCCGCCCTTCTCCTCGCTCGTAGGCTTCGATCAGCCTGCGGCCGCCGCCGGAGTAACCCGACACCGCGTTGATCGTCACCAGCGTGCTGGGCGGGACGATCTCGCGCTCGCGCAGCGGCCGCAGCAGTGCAATTGCGCCGGTCGGATAACAGCCGGGATTCGAAACGTGCTGCGCCGCTGCGATCGTCGTGCGCTGAGTACGAGTCAGCTCCGGAAAGCCGTACACCCAGCCCGGGGCGGTGCGATGGGCACTGCTCGCATCGATGAAGCGCGTGGCGCTCTGTCCGGCCAGTGCCACCGTTTCGCGTGCTGCATCGTCGGGAAGGCACAAAATCACCAGGTCGACTGCGTTGATGACCTCCAGCTTTGCGACTGCGTCCTTGCGCTTTTCAGCGGGCAGGCTGACCAGCTCGATGTCATCGCGCGCCAGCAGCCGCTCTCGAATCTCGAGTCCTGTCGTCCCGTGCTCGCCGTCTATGAAGACTCTCGGCTTTGCCATTGTTCTTGACTCCCTGGCGTTCCGCTAGGCGCCGACCAGATCAGCCTGCGTCGTGAACGCATCGGCATAGAACTCTTCGTCGGGCAGCCCGCATTGTCCTACGAAGTCGCGCCGCGCTGCCTCGGTCATCGCCGGCGCACCGCACGCATAGACCTGAAATGCCGACAGGTCCGGCAGATCGTCCATGACTGCAAGGTGAACGAATCCGGTGCGGCCTTCCCACGCATCGTCGGGCTGCGGCTCCGACAACACCGGCACATAGTGGAAGTTCGGCTGCTCGCGCGACCATTGCTCAGGCAGCTGCGTCATGTACAGATCGCGCCGGCTGCGGGCGCCCCAGTAAAGATGCACTGCGCGCGCCGGCGTGCCGTTCTCATCGCGGTTGATGCGTTGATGAAAGATGTGCTCGGCGATCGCCTTGATCGGAGCAAAGCCGGTGCCGCTGGCGAGCAGCACGATCGGGCGCGCGCTGTCCTCGCGCAGGAAAAACGTCCCGAGCGGCGCTTCGATGCGCAGAATGTCGCGCTCTTTGATCGGCGGCTCGAGCGTGCCGAACAGGCGATCGGTGAACACGCCGCCAGGCGAATGCCGCACATGGAGCGAGATCATCTCGTCGGAATGCGGCGCATTCGCGATCGAGTACTGGCGGCGCGCACCGTCCTTCAGGATGAAGTCAAGGTACTGGCCGGCGCGAAACTGCAGACGCTCGTTGGTGGGCAACTGCAGGTGAATGATCGCGACATCCGGCGCCGGCCACTCGATCTTCGCAATGCGCGCCGGCATCTTGCGAATTGGAATATCGCCGAAGCCGGTCAGCTCGCGCGCCTCGATAACGATGTCACCCTGTGGAAACGAGGAACAGAAAAGCGCGAATCCTTTCGCCTCGTCGTCTGCCGGCAGCGCCGACGAAGAATGCAATCGATGCACAAGCCGGCCTTCGAGCAGCTTGCCGCGGCAGGTGCCGCACGCGCCGTTCTTGCAGCCGTACGGAAGGCCGATGCCCTGGCGCAGTGCTGCTTCGAGCACCGTTTCATTGGGATCGACGGAAAACGTACGGCCGCTCGGCCGGACGGTGACATTAGAAGCCATGGACCTCTACGGCTTTACGTACGCCTGTCCGGAGCGGCTCTGCTGAGGCGTGATTCGCTGCACGCTCGAAGGCGATCATGCTTTGTCCTCGCGCGCTTTACGATCTGCAAGCCGTTGGTGCCGCTGAGAGGAGTCGAACCTCCGACCTTCGCATTACGAATGCGCTGCTCTACCAACTGAGCTACAGCGGCGGATGCCGCGCGAGGCGTCACGCGTGAGACGCCCCGCAAAATAAGGCGCGAAGTATACGGGCCTCGCACTCAATTCTCAGCGTGCCGAGCCAGCGCCCACGCCACGTGCTCGCGAACCAGCTCGCTCGGATGCTCGGCCCTTGCGCGCAGCGCGTCGACCACTTCGGGCGACGTCGGCGCATTTCCGAGCCCCACTGCGATATTGCGCAGCCACCGCTCGTGGCCGATGCGGCGGATCGCCGAGCCGGCATGTCTTTCGTTGAACTGCGCTTCGTTCCAGGAGAACAACTCGACCAGGGTCGCGCAATCCAGCCCGTTACGCACGTCGAAGTCCGGCAGTCCCGCAGCATGCGCAAACTTGTTCCACGGACACACGAGCTGGCAATCGTCACAGCCGTAGACCCGGTTGCCGATCAGCGCCCGCAGCTCGACCGGAATCGATCCATGGTGTTCGATCGTCAGGTATGAAATACAGCGGCGCGCATCGAGCTGATAGGGCGCAGTGATCGCCTGCGTCGGGCAGATATCAATGCAGCGCGAGCAGGTGCCGCAATGGTCGTTGACCAGTGCGTCGACGGGCAGCGGCAGATCGGTCAGGATCTCGCCAAGAAAGAACATGGATCCGGCCGGCTGCGACAGCAGCAGCGTGTGCTTGCCGCGCCAGCCCAGTCCCGCCTTGCGCGCGAGCTCCACTTCGAGCACCGGTGCCGAATCGGTCGTTACACGAAAATGCGCGCGATCACCGATGCGACCGACTTCCTGCTCGATTCGCGAAGCGAGCTTCTGCAACCGCTCGCGCAGAATCTTGTGATAGTCGCGGCCGCGCGCATAGATCGACACCACCGCGGCCTGCGGTTCAGCAAGCCGATCGAGGTCCCGCTGCGCCCAACCGGCGGGCGCATTTCGCGGCAGGTAATCCATCCGCGCCGCAATCACGCGCAGCGCGCCCGGGAGCAAGCGTGCAGGATCGGCGCGCAC
>JBGTEW010000276.1:0-1690 GCA_041747615.1 Burkholderiaceae bacterium
CGATCAACGGCAGCGCGCGCGGATCGATTCGCTTCGACGGCCAAGGGGTCAACGCGGCCGAGGTCTCGATCGAGCAGATGGTGGCCGCCGGCATGACGCTGGTCCCCGAGCGGCGCGAGTTGTTTGGCGAGATGAGCGTCGCAGACAACCTGCTGCTCGGCGCGTTCCAGCGCTACCGCTCCGGCCAGCGCGATCACCCGCAGACGATGGAGGAAGTGTTCGCGCTGTTCCCGCGCCTGCGCGACCGCCGCACGCAACTCGCCGGCACGCTATCGGGCGGAGAGCGCCAGATGCTTGCAGTCGGCCGCGCGCTAATGGCGAAGCCAAAACTGCTGCTGCTCGACGAGCCCTCTCTCGGCCTGGCGCCGCTGATCGTGCGCGAGATCTTTCACATCATCGTCGAGCTGAAGCGCAGGGGTGTGTCGATCCTGCTGGTCGAGCAGAACGCGCGGGCTGCTCTTCAGACCGCAGACTACGCATACGTACTGGAAACCGGGGAGATCACGCTCGAAGGCCCGGCGCGCGACTTGGTTAACGACCCGCGCATCATTGAAAGCTACCTCGGACTCGGCGGTCGTGTCTCCGCGTAAAGGCGCGCCGTGACACCGGAGTAAAGTTGTACCTCTTGCGATGGCAGCGGAGGAGAACCTGATGAGACGCGACGTCACCCTTGGCTTGTGCGTTCTTTTCGCAGCACCCACCGCGGCAGCACAAATTCTGAAGTGCATCGACGCGGAAAAAAACGTGACCTATTCCGATGTACCTTGTCTGCGCACGGAAAAGACGGCTGTCGTCGACACACGGGCCAGTTCGAACGTCATGGATCTCAGTTCCATCAGAGCACAGAAAGGCCGCCTTTTCGCTCCCGTGGCAGAAGTGCGGGTCTACTCTGCGCCGCCCGCCCCGCCGCCACCCCCACCGGCACCATTCACAGTGGATCGTTCGGTGATACCTGCGGTCAGCTACTAGCGCTAGCGACGTGATAGGCGTCGCCATCTTGACCTGAGAGCGCTATGACCCAAACCACGCTCAGAGGCAGTTGTCTTTGCGGTGCAATGGAATACGAAGTGACGGGCGAGCCGCAGCGGTTTCTCCACTGCCACTGCTCACGGTGCCGGAAGGCAACCGGCACCGGTCACGCTTCCAATCTCTTCCTTCAGCCGGCGTCGCTCAAATGGCTTTCCGGTGAAGATCAATTTCGCTCGTTCAAAGTACCCGAGGCGAAGCGGTTCACCAACGTCTTCTGCGCAACGTGCGGCAGCCGCATGCCGCGTCAGGTCAAGGACACTGACGCGGTGATCATTCCGGCCGGGTCACTGGATGATGAAGCGCCGCTGCGGCCCCAGGCGCGCATCTTCTACGAGTCACGCTCCTCTTGGTCTTGCGACGCTGGCGAACTACCGGTGCATTCCGAATACCCGCCATAGTTCGTGGTTTGTGCTTGCAAATCCGTCTAAGCAAGCTCGTTAATAACTTCGGTCATGCTCGTTGGTTTCCAGCGCGGTCCCCGAGGGCGATGTCGACCATCATCTCGGTCGCCACGGCCTCGAGCCGGCGGCGCAGCTCGTCGGAAGCGAGCGTGTTGGGCACGAGCAGGTGCGCCGCGATCTTGAAGGTCCTCGGTGCGCTCGGCGTGGTGCCGATGATCTCGGTGTGGATGTGCTCGATGCTGACGCCCGCCTCAGCGAGG
>JBGTEW010000277.1:0-8081 GCA_041747615.1 Burkholderiaceae bacterium
GGCGTGCTCGTTCCGCCGGACGGATACTTCAACGCGCTGCAGGCGGAAGCGAAAAAGCGCGGCATGCTGCTGATCTTCGACGAGGCGCAGACGGCGTTTGGCCGCCTCGGCCACTGGTTCGCGGCGACGCATCTGAAAGTAACGCCCGACATCATGACCGTGTCGAAAACGCTCGGCGGCGGCATGCCGTTGGCCGCCGTCATCACCAACGACGAGGTCGAGGACGTCTGCCATCGGCGCGGCTTCGCCTTCTACACATCGCATGTGTCGGACCCGCTGCCGTCGGCGGTCGGCCTGGCCGTGCTCGAAACGATCGAAAGCGAACAGCTTCTGCAACGCAGCCGCGAGATGGGCGACTACCTCGCGCAACGGCTGCGCGAGCTGCAGAACCGGCACGAAGAGATTGGCGATGTGCGCGGAATGGGGCTTTTGCGCGGAATCGAGCTGGTGCGAGATCGCGAGACGCGCGAGCCGCATCACGAGCTCGGGGCGCTTACCACCCAGCGGTGTCTGGAGCTCGGACTCAGCATGAACATCAGGCGGCGGCCGGAGCGCGGTTCGGTGTGGCGCATCGCGCCGCCGCTGACGGTGACCAAGGCCGACATCGATCTTGCGATGACTATTTTCGATCAGGCGTTGGTCGAAACGAAGAACGCGCTGGCTGGACGGTCGATAGCGGGGAAAACGCTAGCGCGACGATCTGCCTGAGGACGTTGACGGCCGGCGCGGGGCGGCGCATTGTTCACCACCGGTTGATACATCAACGGGTTCGAGTTCAAATTTCAATCAAGGTCGAGGAAGAGACATGCTCAAGAAATTCATACGTGTAGTGGCCGCTGGACTGTCGCTCGCCGTTCTGGGGGTTACCGCGGCGCAGGCGGGCGTTCTGGACGACATCAAGAAGAAGGGCGTTCTGGTCGTGGGGACCAAGGCCGATTACCGGCCGTTCGGGTACCTCGATCCGTCGGGCAAGATCGTCGGCCTGGAGGCAGACCTGGCGGCGGATGTGGCGAAGCGGCTCGGGGTCAAGCTTGAGCTGGTGCCGGTTGTTGCATCCAACCGCATCCAGTTTCTGCAGCAAGGCAAGATCGATCTGATGATCGCTACCACCAGCGACACGGCGGAGCGCCGCAAGATCGTCGACTTCGTCGACCCCAACTACTACGGGTCGGGGCTGAACGTGCTGGCGCCGAAGTCCGCAAAGCTAACCGCCTGGAACCAGCTCAAAGGCAAGAAGGTGTGCCTGATCCAGGGGGCGTTCTACAACAAGGAACTACAGGAGAAGTACGGCGTCGAGGGCGTGGCCTTTCCAGGCACTGCAGAAGTCTATGCGGCGCTCAGGAACGGCAACTGCGTCGCCTTCGCTTACGACGACACTGCCATTGTCGGCGAGATGTTGAAGCCCGAATGGAGTGCCTACGAGATGCCGCTCGATTCGATCCTGTTCGTTCCCTGGGGCATTGCAGTCAAGCAGGGTGAAAAAGACCTGGTCGACTTCATGACGAAAACGACGATCGACTGGCACAAGACCGGATTCATCCAGCAACTTGAAAAGAAGTGGGGCATCAAGCCCACCAAGTTTGGGCAGGAAATGAACGCCAAGTACAAGTAACCATCGGCGCGAAGCGGTAGACCCGGGCGCGACGACAGTCGCGCCTGGTCATGCGGGTAGGCCGCCTCTGACTGAGAGGGCCGATGCAGGCGTTCTGGGATTGGTTCAGCGCGTTGAACGATGCGACCGGAATCAATCTCACCATTTTCTACGATTCATTCGATCGGAGCCGCTTTGTCAGAGGCTTTTTGATGACGCTCAGGCTGGCGGCGATCTGCATCGTTGCGAGCGTGCTGATCGGAATCGTCGGCGCCTGGCTGCAGGGCTCGCGGCTCCGGTTAACGCGCCAGGTCGTTTACTGGTACATCCAGTTTTTTCGCAATACGCCGCCGCTGGTCCAGCTTTACTTCTTTTACTTCGGCGTCGGCAGCCTGCTGACTGCGACGAGCGCGACCGGTATTGCGGTGCCGGTCGTCAGCAATGTCGTGTGGGCGATCGTGTCGCTGTCCTTTTTCGCCGGTGCGTTCAATGTCGAGATTTTTCGATCAGGCGTCGAAGCGGTCCCGAAAACGACGATCGAGGCAGCCGAATCGCTCGGGTTCAGTCGCGCGCGCACCTATCTTTTCATTGTGTTGCCGCTGGCGTTTCGGATCAGCCTGCCTGCGCTGAACAACAACCTGGTCAACCTGGTGAAGACGACGACGCTGGCGTACGCGATCGCCGTGCCCGAACTGCTGTACGTCTCGAGCCAGATCTGGTCGGATTCCCTGAACGTACCGGTCATGATGAACGTGTTGCTGCTGTCGTACTTCCTGCTCGTCGGATTTCTCGTGTGGGTGATGCACCGCTGGGAACGCGCGATCAAAGTGCCGGGATTCGGGACATGAGTCGTGTGCGCTGGCACGAGGCGCGAGGCACCGACCTGCCGGTGCTGCTGCCGTCGGCGATGCAAATCGCGCACTCGGCGGCCTCGGAGCGAACATCCGGCTTTTTCACGCTGCGGCTGCGGCCGGCACACGGCGCCGCATTGCTCGTACTGTTCCTGATCGGCTGTGGGGTTGCGCAGGCGCAAGCCGAGCCGGGGCATCCTTCGATTCTGGCAACGATCTGGAAGTGGACGCCGCTGCTGCTCGGCGGCTTTTTGTTCAACCTGGCGATCAGCGCCGTGGCGATGACGCTGGGAACGATCGCAGGCACATTGCTGGGATTCGCACAGATTTCGTTGCTGCCGCCGATCAGGAAAGGCGCGTGGTTCACGACCCACTTCTTTCGCAACGCGCCCTGGCTTGTGCTGCTTTTTTACTGCATGTTTCTGTTGCCGTTTCAGGTAACTGTCTTTGGCGTCACGATTCCGATTCCAGCCTGGATCAAGGCAACGTTTGGTTTGGCGCTGCCGGTGATGGCGAACGTGTCGGAGATCGTGCGCGGCGCCGTGCAGTCGATCCCAACCGCGCAATGGGAATCGGCCGCGTCACTGGCATTCACGCGGCGCCAGACGATGTGGATGATCATCATGCCTCAGTGCATCAAGCGCATGCTGCCGCCGTGGATGAACCTGTACGCGATCCTGACGATGGCCACCGTGCTGACGTCGATCGTCGGCGTTTCGGAGATGATGACCCTGACGGGCAGGGCTTTGAGCGCCGAGAGCCGGCCAGGACTGCTGCTGGCGTTCTACAGTTACGTTCTGTTCTGGTTCTTCCTTTACTGCTACCCGATCGCCCGCTGGACGGTGCGTCTGGAAGCGAAATACGCCGTCAACCAGTGAGCCACGTGACCTCTGCTTCCGACCCTATCGTTGCCATTCGCGACGTCCACCAATCATTCGGCGACGTCAAGGTACTCAAGGGCATCTCGCTCGAAGTGCCGAAGGGCGGGGTCGTCTGCATCATCGGACCCTCGGGCTCAGGGAAGTCGACGCTACTCCGTTGCATAAACGGGCTCGTACCGATCAACCAGGGCAGCATCCGCGTAGGCGGCTTTGAAGTTCAGAAACTCAAAACAGATCAGGAGAAAATCGCGCTGCGCAAGGAAGTATCGATGGTGTTCCAGCAGTACAACCTGTTTCCGCACAAGACCGCGCTGCAGAACGTGATGATGGCCCCGATTCACGTGCTCAAAGAGAACGAAGCGGAGGTTCGCGAACGCGCCGTGGCCTTGCTTGAAAAAGTTAGGCTCACCGAGAAGGCCGATGCATACCCGGGCGAGTTGTCGGGCGGGCAGCAGCAGCGCGTCGCGATCGCGCGGTCGCTGGCGATGCGGCCCGAAGTGATGTTGTTCGACGAAGTCACCGCTGCGCTCGATCCCGAGACCGTCAAGGAGGTCTTGAATACGATCCAGGAACTGGCGCAGGAGGGAATGACTTGCATGCTGGTGACCCACGAGATGCGCTTCGCTCGCGAGATCGCCGACCAGGTGTACTTCACCGATGGCGGCGTGATTGTCGAATTCGGGCCACCCGATCAGTTGTTCGATCATGCTGAGAAGGACAGGACGCGTGCGTTTCTCTCGCAGATCTTGTAGAGCACGTCATATGTGTAACCCGGATTTGATCTGGCAGCCACTGTCAGGTCCTACTTGACACCCACCGTCGCAGATCGGCCAGAAGGAGTCGGTCGACGGTAAGGTCGAAGTTGACGCAAGGGCTGTCGTTCGCCCCCACAGCCGCGAGCGTTTCACGCGTTTCCGCAAGGGATGCGCCAAGATGTAGTGGCTAGCTGAGATGCAAAGGAGTCTGTGATGCAAGCCATCGCGCGCAACGTTCTCGAGTCCATCGGCGATACCCCAATCGTTGAACTGCGCAAGTTGATTCCGGCCGGGTCGGCGCGCGTGCTGGCCAAGCTAGAGTTCGCGAACCCGACGGGCAGCATGAAGGATCGGATGGCCAAAGCAGCCATCGAAGGCGCCGAAGCCGCGGGTCGCCTCGGGCCCGGCGGTACTGTTGTGGAATACACCGCAGGGACGACTGGGGTCTCGCTGGCGCTGGTTTGCGCGGTCAAGGGTTATCACCTCGAGATCGTGTTCTCCGACGCCTTCAGCGACGAAAAGCGGCGCATGATGGAGGCGTTTGGCGCGCACATCACCGACGTGATCAGCGACCAAAGGAAGATCACGGAATCGCTCATCAAGGCGATGATTCGGAGAGCCGCAGACATCAGTGCGAGTCCGGGGCATTGGTACTGCGATCAGCTCAATAACACTGACGCGATCAACGGCTACCGGCCTCTGGGCGAAGAGATATGGGCGCAGAGCGAGGGGCGGGTCGATGCCTTCGTGCATGCCGTGGGCACAGCGCACGCGATCCATGGCGCCACGCAGGCCCTGTGGGCGCACCGACCCGAGATCCGCATCGTGGCTGTGGAGCCGCAGGAGTCGGCCGTGCTGTCCGGTATGACAAGCGGGGCGCATCAGATCGAAGGCATTGGAATCGGCTTCGTGCCGCCGCTGTGGGAGCCTGGGCTGGTCAACGAGATCCAGACCGTCACGACGAGCGATGCAAAGGCGATGGCGCGCCGCCTTGCGAGAGAGGAAGGGATCTTCGCCGGCACGTCGTCTGGCGCGAACGTGGTGGCCGCCATTCGCATCGCACAGCGCCTGGGGTCGGGGGCGACGGTTGTGACGATCATCTGCGACTCCGGCCTGCGCTACCTGAGCACCGACGTATATCGGCGGCAGTAAGTGGCGCGAACCCATGCGCGCCGACGGTCCCTGTCGCGACCGCCTCTGGTCCGCCGGGTCCAGCTTCAGAAGGCACCTTGCGCATCTGAGCAGCGTTGCGCAGTCAGGGCCAAGTGCTTGACACGTGGGTTCGACGGCGCATCATGTTGTGGCTCGGAATCGCGCTGGCCATCCGTCGGAGGCGATCTCTCGCTGAGCACAGAGCCCCGGGGCTTTGCCCGGTCAAAAGTCTGAAGGAGATAGAGCATGACGGTCTACATGGTCGAGCGATCGCTCAAAGGTATCCAGATGAGCGACTTGGCAAAGGCACAACAGGGGGCGATCGCTACTTCCCAGCAGTTCACAGCAGACGGAACGCCGGTGCGCTACATCCGGTCCACGTTCGTCCCTGAAACCGGGGCGTGTATGTGTTTGTTCGAAGCGCCGGGAGCTGACGCGGTCAAGCGCGTCAACGAGCAGGCAAAGATTCCGTTCGACCGGATCACAGAGGCGCTCGATCTGACGCCGTAGCAGTGTCCCGGGCGGTTCCTTCGCAGACTACGAAGCGGCTTAGAAACGGGTTCTCTTGTGGTCCGGCGCGCGCGCGACGCCACTGCAGACGTTTGCGTGGGCAGGTCGAATTACTCCTTTCGGCAACCCTCCCAGTGGACCGCTTGCTGACAGAGCGCTTTCGGTCGCACATGCTGATCGCCCGCGCTGAAAAGCGAGGTCGACGAGGGTCGGCTTTCTCGAAGGGCGACCGGCAGCAGCGGGTCATAAGTGAACCTTGGCTGGACTGATTTCAAACCAATCAAACCCTGTCTGTCAGGTCCATCCCCGTTCGTCCACGCCATAAGCAAAACTTCATGTGACTATTGCCGGCGCCGATGACGTTCGGCGCTGAGCACGCAGCCGTTAGCATTCGGCGGTTATGCGTTATTCCATTTTCTCTCTTGCCCGCAACGCCCTCAGTTATCACGAAAACTGGCCGCTCGCCTGGCGCAGCCCGCCGCCGAAGAAGCATTACGACGCGGTGATCATCGGCGGAGGAGGGCACGGGCTTGCCACCGCCTACTACCTCGCCAAAGAGCACGGCATGCGCAATATCGCCGTGTTGGAAAAAGGCTGGCTCGGTGGCGGCAATACCGGGCGCAATACAACGATCGTGCGCTCGAACTATCACCTCGAACCGAACGCTCACTTTTACGAGTATTCGCTGAAGCTGTGGGAGCGGCTGTCGCAGACGTTGAACTTCAACGTGATGTACAGCGCGCGCGGGGTGCTGAACCTCGTGCATTCACCCGCCGATATCGACGCGGCAATGCGCCGTGGCAATGCGATGCGCCTGAACGGCATCGACGCCGAATTCCTGTCGCGGGAGCAGATCGCGAAGTGGATTCCGAATCTTGACTGCTCGGAGCGTGCGCGCTTTCCGATCCTGGGCGGGCTGTTGCAGCCACGCGGGGGTACGGTGCGGCACGACGCGGTCGCCTGGGGCTACGCGCGCGCGGCGGACGCGTGCGGCGTCGACATCGTCCAGCAATGCGAAGTCACCGGCATTGGTATCGACGGCGGCGCGGTAACCGGAGTTGAGACCACGCGCGGCGTCATCGCGACTCCGAAAGTTGGCATCGCAGTCGCCGGCCATTCGAGCCGCGTCGCAGCGATGGCGGGCATCCGGCTGCCGATCGAGTCGCACGTGCTGCAGGCGATGGTCTCCGAGCCGGTCAAGCCGGTGCTGCACACGGTAGTGACATCGGGCGCCGTGCACTTCTACATCAGCCAGTCCGACAAGGGCGAGTTGGTGATGGGCGGCGATCTCGACTTCTACAACTCATACGCGCAGCGCGGCAACCTACCGATCATCGAACACGTCGTCGGAGCGTGCCTCGCACTGTTTCCAAGCTTCGGCCGCCTGAAGCTGCTGCGCACGTGGGGCGGCATCATGGACATGACGATGGACGGCAGCCCGATCATCGGCAAGCTGCCGGTACATGGCCTGTACATGACCGGCGGCTGGTGCTACGGCGGCTTCAAGGCCACACCCGCATCGGGCTGGACGCATGCGTACACGATCGCGCGCGACCGGCCGCATGAACTGAACGCCGCGTTCACGCTCGAGCGTTTCGCCGAAGGCAACGTGATCGACGAAAAAGGCGCGGGACCGTACGCGTGGGCGCACTGAGGTGAATCGGCACCGATGCTGTTGATCCCTTGCCCCTACTGCGGCTTGCGCAATCAGGTCGAGTTCACCTACGGCGGAGACGCAACACTCAAGCGGCCCGCCGCCGATGCGCCCGAAGCCGCGTGGTTCGAGTACGTCTACCTGCGCGACAACCCATGCGGGCCACACGACGAACTATGGCTGCACAGCGCCGGCTGCCGAACCTGGTTCAAGGTTCGGCGCGACACGCGCACGCACGACATTCTCGCCAGCGCACGCATCGACGAGGAACTTGCTCGGTGACGCAGCCGCTCCGATTGCCCGAGGGCGGCCTGATCGACCGCGCACAACCGCTCGCGTTCGAATACGACGGCGTTCGCTATCAGGGCTACGCGGGAGACACACTCGCATCGGCGCTGCTGGCCAACGGCGTGCACCTGGTCGCCCGCAGCTTCAAGTACCACCGGCCGCGCGGCATCTTCAGCGCCGGCACCGAAGAGCCGAATGCAATGGTGCAATTGGCACGAGGCTCACGCACCGAGCCGAATGTGCGCGCCACCACGCAGGAGTTGTACGAAGGATTGATCGCATCGAGCCAGAACTGCTGGCCTTCGGTGCGCTTCGATATCGGCACCATCAACAACGCAGCGTCACGCCTGATCCCGGCCGGCTTCTACTACAAGACGTTCATGTGGCCGCCGACGCCGA
>JBGTEW010000278.1:0-12218 GCA_041747615.1 Burkholderiaceae bacterium
GCCAGCACGGGCTCGATGCGATCGACGAACGCGCGTTGCGCGGCGACGCCAGCGCGGTCAAGCACGTGCTGGCAACCGACCTGGGCCCGGCGCCGTCCCCGGTGCAGGCAGAACTGCCCGACTGGCTGTTTGTCGAGATCGAACGTCAGTACCAGGACGCTGCGCCCCTGATCGACGCCCTGAAGGAAAGCGCGCCGCTCGACTTGCGAGTCAATTCGCTCAAGGCGAAGCGCGAAGATGTGCTCGACGAACTCGCGGCACATCATGTGGGCGCGGCACCCACCCGCTACTCGCCCGATGCCATTCGGCTGGCGAGCAAACCGGCCCTGACCAACTGGCCGGCGTATCGCGAAGGTCGCATCGAAGTGCAGGATGAGGGGAGCCAGTTGATTGCCCGTTTACTGCAACCGCGGCGCGGACAAATGGTGGTTGACTTTTGCGCAGGTGCCGGCGGCAAGACGCTTTCGCTCGGCGCATTGATGCGATCGAGCGGACGGTTGTATGCATTCGATGTCAACGACAGGCGGCTGGCCGGGCTGGGCCCGCGTCTTAAGCGCAGCGGATTGTCGAATGTGCATCCGGTCACGATCCGCAGTGAGTCGGATATCCGAGTCAAGCGGCTAAACGGCAAGTGCGACGGCGTGTTGGTCGATGCACCGTGTTCGGGCAGCGGCACTCTACGCCGCAACCCTGACTTGAAGTGGCGCTTCAGCGAAGCCGAACTCGAGCGCGTCAACGCGCTACAGTGCTCGATCCTGCGCGCGGCGGCGCGTTTGCTGAAACCCGGCGGCCGCCTGGTGTACGCCACCTGCTCGCTGCTGGAGCGCGAGAATCAGCACGTCATCGAGCTTTTCCTGGCAGAGCATCCGGAATTCGAATTGATCCCAGCGGCCACCCTACTGCGCGAGCAGTCGATCGATATCGAACAGGCGGCACGTTTCGCGCCATATTTTGTGATGCTGCCGCATCTGCACGGCACCGACGGGTTCTTCGCTGCCATTGTCGAGCGCAAGTAAACGTAAGCAGCGGAATCGATGACGTGAACCGGCAAACACTGTTCGAAGATGTCGTCCACATCCTGCAGAACGAATTGTCGCGCCCGTCGCATGCGTGGCAGCTGGCAGTCATTGCGGTTGCGCTGCTGGCGGCCTGGTTCTGGGCACGCAGCGTCGCGCAACGCGCGCAGGAGCGGCTGCAGGCGGCTGCTGCTTCGGTTCATGACATCCGGGTCGATGTCCTGAAGTTTTCGATCGCCGGCGCGCGACGGCTCGCGTTTCCGGTGGCTGCGATATTTTTTACAGGGCTCGGCGGACTCGCGCTTTACCTTGCAGGAGTGGTGCGCGCCGACGAGGCGCAATTGCTGCGGCTGGCGTTGCTGCTGCTCGGTGCGATGGCCGTCATCCGTCTGCTGGTCTATGTCCTGCGCAGATCGCTGCCGCGCGCAGCATGGATCGGGACGTTCGAAGTGGGCATCGCGCTGACGATCTGGGTCGTGTTGGCGCTGCATATCACTGGCCTGCTGCACGGCCTGATCGAGTATCTGGACGCAGTCCGCTTTCCGGTGGGCAAGCCGCCGCTGACCTTGTGGGACATCGTTGCCGGCGCGGTCAGTGTCGTCCTGACAGTTCTGGCTGCGCTGTGGGCCGGATCGGCGATCGAAGCGCATTTGATGGGTTTCAAGGGGCTGTTGCCGAATTCGCGCGTCGCGCTCTCGCGGCTGATCAAGGCGTTGTTGACGCTGCTTGCCGTCCTTATCGCATTGTCGTTCGTGGGGATCGACATCACGGTGCTGTCGGTCTTCGGCGGTGCACTCGGCGTTGGGCTCGGCCTGGGTTTGCAAAGGATCGCCAGCAATTACGTCAGCGGATTCATCATTTTGCTCGACCGCAG
This sequence comes from Burkholderiaceae bacterium, assembly GCA_041747615.1. Lineage (GTDB taxonomy): Bacteria > Pseudomonadota > Gammaproteobacteria > Burkholderiales > Burkholderiaceae_F > JACCZX01. The sequence goes on from JBGTEW010000278.1 coordinate 1,891, forward strand.
TTTATCGATCGGCAACCTGATCACTGTGGACAAATTTTACGGTGCAGTGGAGCAAATCAACGCGCGCTATACCGTGATCAAGGCGCTCGACGGTACAGAGACGATTGTGCCGAACGAAATGCTGGTGTCTTCTCCGGTCGTCAATCATTCGTACAGCAACACCACCGTGCTGGTGAAGGTAACGCTATCTATCGCCTATGACGCCAATGTCGATCTTGCCTTGCAGATTCTGGTCGAAGCGGCCAACGAACAGCCACGCGTTCTGGAAGATCCCGCGCCCACCGCATTCGTGACCGGTTTCGGCGCCGACGGCATCGATCTGCAGATCGGCTTCTGGATTCGCGATCCGGAAACGGGAAGTCTGGGGATCCGGTCCGACATTGCGCGTCACATCCTGAAAAGATTTCACGAGGAGGGCATTGAGATTCCATTCCCGCAGCGCGATGTGCGCATAACGTCGGTCCCGGATGCCTTGACGCAGGCTCAGGCTTCGAGCCGCACGCCTGGTCATCCGGAGGGGCAATAGGCCGATAAACGGGCGTGAGACGCCGGTCGGGGGAAGTTCAGGCACGGGCGTTGCGTACAATATGAATGTTTCGCGCGCCGGGGGTCTATCGGTGCATATCAAGGAAAGTACATGTATTTGCTAGAGTTTCTGGACGGTGGGCTGCTGCAACTGAGCTGGTGGCAGCTGATCGTCGCGGCGTTGGTTCTGACGCACGTCACGATCGCCGGCGTCACGATCTACCTGCATCGTTCTCAGGCGCACCGCGCGCTCGATCTGCATCCCGCTGTCGCAATGTTTTTTCGCATCTGGCTATGGATGACGACCGGGATGCTGACCAGGGAGTGGGTGGCCATTCACCGTAAGCATCACGCGCGGGTCGAGACCACGGAGGATCCGCACAGTCCGCAGACGCGCGGAATCAACGCGGTGCTGTGGACCGGCGCCGAGCTGTATCAACAGGAGGCAGAGAATACCGAGACCCTGGCGCGCTACGGGCACGGCACGCCGGACGACTGGATCGAGCGCAATGTGTTCTCGCGCTACTCCTGGCAGGGCGTCGGCATCACGGTTGGTATCAATCTGATCCTGTTCGGCTTCGCCGGCCTGGCCATCTGGGGCGTGCAGATGCTGTGGATTCCAATGCATGCGGCCGGCATCGTCAACGGCATCGGACACTGGTGGGGTTATCGCAACTTCGATTCGCCCGATGCCAGCACCAACATCGTTCCGGTCGGCATCTGGATCGGCGGCGAGGAGTTGCACAACAATCACCACACGTATCCGACATCGGCCAAGTTTTCGAGCAAATGGTACGAGTTCGATATCGGCTGGGTCTACATCCGTGCGCTGCAGGCGGTCGGTCTGGCCAACGTATTGCGGGTTGCGCCGAAGCCGCAGGTCGCGGAGCCGAAGCGCGCAATCGATCTGGAGACTTTGCAGGCGGTCATTTCCAACCGCTATGACCTGCTTGCGAAGTACGCCCGGTCATTGACAGCGGCGCACCGAGCCGAGCTACAGAAACTGGCGCTCTCCAGTGATGAGCATGCGCGTTTCGCCAAGCTCAAACGAGCACTGCGCAAGGGTGATGTGTCGAAACTGCCGCCGCACGAGCAGCGTTCACTGTCGGAGCTGATGACTCACAGCCGTGTGATGAAGACGCTGGTTGAAATGCGCACCGAACTGCTGGCGACCTGGGAGCGTTCGTCGGCGTCGCGCGAGCAGATGCTGACGCATCTGCAGGACTGGATTCACCGCGCTGAGGCCAGCGGCATTCACGCACTGCAGGAAGCGGCGCTCAGAATGCGCAGCTACCGGTCGGCGGCCGCCTAGGCCCGCCACCCACAAAAAACCCGGCCTTTGCCGGGTTTTTTTACCACCAACGATTACTTCAGCTTGATTTCCTTGTAGGCGACGTGCTTGCGCGCCACCGGGTCGAACTTGCTGAACTGCAGCTTGTCCGGTGTCGTCTTCTTGTTCTTCGTGGTTGTATAAAAGTGACCGGTACCGGCCGTTGACTCGAGCTTGATTTTCTCGCGAGCGCCTTTTGCCATGATGCGTTTCCTCTCTAGATTTCGCCGCGTGCGCGCAGATCGGCCAACACCGTGTCGATGCCGATCTTGTCGATCGTCCGCAGCGCCGCATTGGTAATGCGAAGGCGCACCCAGCGGTTTTCACTTTCGACCCAGAAGCGCCGGTATTGCAGATTCGGTATGAATCGGCGCTTGGTCCGGTTATTGGCGTGCGAAACGTTATTGCCGGACATCGGCCGTTTGCCGGTTACTTGACACACGCGTGCCATCGTTGACTCCTGAAGCGGTTTTCGCAAAGCCGCGCAGTATAAGGGTTCTCCGAGCAACGAGCCACCGTTGAAGGCGACTAAAGCAGTCCGCGCTCGGCAAACGAAACCGTGGTTGAACCCGCCACGATCAGATGATCGAGCACCTTGACGTCGACCAGCGACAGCGCCTGTTTAAGGTTGGCCGTCAGCAATTCGTCGGCGCGACTCGGCTCGGCCACGCCCGACGGATGGTTATGCGCGAAGATCACTGACGCCGCGTTATGCTGCAGCGCGCGCTTGACGACTTCGCGCGGATACACGCTGGTCTGCGTAAGCGTGCCGCGAAACAGTTGATCGGTCGCCAGCAGCCGGTTCTGAGCATCCAGGTACAGCGCGACGAATACTTCGTGTTCGAGCCGCGATAAGGTCAGCCGCAGATAATCGCGCACCTTGCCCGGCGACGACAGCAGCGTGTCACGCTTCACGTCCTCCTGCAGCGCACGCCGCGCCAGCTCGAGTACTGCCTGCAGCTGCGTGTACTTCGCCGGTCCGAACCCCCCGACTTCCCGCAACGCGGCCGCATCGGCGGCGAATAAACCATTCAGACCGCCGAAACGCGCGAGCGCGTCGCGCCCGATGTCGATCGCCGAACGTCCGCGCGTTCCGATCCGAAGGAACACGGCGAGCAGTTCGGCATCCGACAGCGCCTGCGCACCATGTGCCAGCAGGCGCTCGCGCGGACGTTCTCCTTCGGGCCAATCCTTGATCGCCATCGCACTGACCTCGACTAGAATCGTTGCTCGAATTATGGATCGCGACGCCGGACCGAAACCATGGAAGTGATGCTTGCGCAGCCGCGCGGCTTTTGCGCGGGCGTCGATCGCGCGATCGAAATCGTGCTGCGCGCACTTGCAGTGCATGGCGCGCCCATTTACGTCCGGCACGAGATCGTGCACAACAAGTTCGTGGTCGACGACCTGCGCCGCCAGGGGGCCGTGTTCGTCGACGAGCTGGACCAGGTGCCGACCGGCGGAATCGTCGTGTTCTCGGCGCATGGAGTCTCAAAGGCGGTGCAGGCCGACGCGCAGCAGCGAGGGCTTCGCGTATTTGACGCCACATGCCCGCTCGTCACCAAGGTGCATGTCGAGGTCGCAAAATTGCGTGCTGCGGGGCGCGAAATCGTGATGATCGGCCATTTTGGGCACCCGGAAGTCGAAGGCACGATGGGGCAGTCGGCTGGAGGCATGCATCTAGTTGAAAGCGTTGCCGATGTCGAGCGGCTTCAGGTTAGAACGCCCGAATCGCTGGCGTATGTCACGCAGACAACCCTGTCATTGGACGACGCCGCCGAAATCATTGCAGCTTTGAAGCGTCGCTTTCCCACCATCGTTGAGCCCAAGAAAGCCGATATTTGCTACGCGACGCAGAACCGGCAGGATGCGGTCAAGTTCATGGCACCGCAGGTCGATGTCGTGATCGTGGTCGGCAGTGAGAACAGCTCGAACTCCAATCGGTTACGCGAAGTGGCGCAAAGGTTCGGTGTGCCGGCGTATCTGGTCGACAGCGCCGACCATCTTGATCCGCAGTGGCTGTTTGGCCGCCGCAGGGTTGGCGTTACCGCCGGGGCCTCGGCGCCCGAAGTTCTGGTCAGTGCGCTGATTGAGCGCCTGAAGCAGTTGGGCGCCGTCAGCGTGCGTCCGCTTGACGGTGTCCAGGAAAAGGTCGTGTTTCCGTTACCGAAGGGGCTCAGTGCAGTGGCGGCATGATTAGGTCGCTAACTATTAACTCTAAGTAGACGACAGGAGACATCGATGACGAAGTGGCTGCGTTCAAATCTGTTGATCGGGGTGCTCGCATTGACGGCGACGTGGTCGATTCATGCGCAACCAATGGAGGTCGAAGGGCAGAAGTTCGAGCCGACGGTTCAGGTAGGGGGTCAGACGTTGAATCTGAACGGCGTCGGATTGCGGCGGCGCGCGATCTTCAAGGTGTATGTGGCGGGGCTTTACGTACCGCAAAAGAGCACGAACGCGGCCACGCTGATCAATGACAAGGGTGCCCGTCGTGTGTCGCTGCGGATGCTGCGCGATGTGGACGCCGACAGCTTCATCGATTCGTTCAACGACGGACTAAAGAACAATTTGAGCGAGTCGCAACTGACAGCGCTGAAGCCGCAAACGGATGCGTTGACGGCGACGTTGAAATCGATCGGTGAAGCGAAAAAGGGCGACGCCATCAACTTCGATTACACGCCCGAGAATGGCACTCGCATCAGCGTCAATGGTCAGCCGCGCGGCAACCCGATCCCGGGAGCCGAGTTCTTCTCGGCGGTACTGCGCATCTGGCTGGGAGAAAAACCGGCCGACGAAACCCTGAAGAAAGGCATGCTGGGCGCCTGAACAGCCTGACGCATCCGTTCGCCGAACTGAGCCTGAGTGAAGCCGATGCCAAGGCCGCGTTGACGCTGCGCGATGGCGGCCCGAGCGAGCAGGTCAACGGTGGCTGCCAGTGCGTTGACTGCGTCCGAAGCGCTGATCGACAGCTTTGCCGATGCTGTTTGGCTCGAAGACGGTCTGGCACCCAATACACTGGCTGCGTATCGGCGCGATCTTCAGGGATTGTCCCGATGGCTCGACCAGCGTGGGGGGACGCTCGACTCCGTGCGCGAAGCCGATCTGGCTCAGTATTTCTCCGACCGACACTCGATCACGCTGGCGGCCACGGCCAATCGACGACTGGCGGTGTTGCGGCGGTTTTATCGATGGGCAATCAGGGAAGGCAAGGTTGCGGAGGACCCGACGGTCCGATTAAAGGGCGCACGACAGCCGCCGCGCTTTCCCAGATCGCTCTCCGAAGAACAGGTCGAAGCGCTGCTTCAAGCGCCTGATACGGATACTGCTCTTGGATTGCGCAACCGGGCGATGCTGGAGCTGCTGTATGCAACAGGGCTGCGCGTTTCCGAGCTGGTCGGGCTGACCGTGACGCAGTTGTCACTCACCGAAGGCCTGGTGCGCGTGATGGGCAAGGGTGGAAAGGAGCGCATCGTTCCGCTCGGCGAGGAAGCGCGAAGCTGGCTCCAGCGTTATCTGAAGCAAGCGCGCGGCGCGATTCTCGGACCACGGGTGACCGACGCGCTGTTCGTCACGCAGCGCGCGAACGCGATGAGCCGGCAGATGTTCTGGATTCTGATCAAGCGTTATGCCGCATCCGCGGCGATCGACGCGCCGTTGTCTCCGCACGGACTGCGCCATGCATTCGCCACCCATCTGCTGAACCACGGCGCCGATCTGCGCGTCGTGCAAATGCTGCTGGGCCACGCGGATATTTCCACCACGCAGATCTACACGCATGTCGCGCGCGCGCGGCTAAAGGCGCTGCATGCGAAACATCATCCGCGCGGATAAGGCTCGATGAACCTGATACTGGCCGCGTGCGTCGCTTATCTGATTGGATCGGTGCCGTTCGCGGTCGTGATCAGCCACATGATGGGTCTGGCTGACCCGCGTACCTATGGCTCGGGCAACCCGGGTGCCACCAATGTCCTGCGATCGGGCAACAAGGCGGCGGCCTTGCTGACGCTGCTCGGCGACGGCTTCAAGGGCTGGTTTGCTGTCTGGCTGGCATTGCGGTTCGGGCCGCCCTACGGCATCGATCAAAACGGTGTCGCGCTGGTGGCGGTGGCGGTCTTTCTAGGTCACCTGTACCCCGTTTTTCTGCGCTTTCGCGGCGGCAAGGGTGTGGCGACCGCGGGCGGCGTGATCATCGCGCTCAACCCGTGGCTCGCATTGGCGACCGCACTGACGTGGCTGATCGTGGCGGCGTTTTTCCGCTACTCGTCACTGGCTGCGATCGCAGCCGCCGTGTTTGTTCCGTTTTATTCTGCTTATGGATGGGGGTTCAACTCGACGTTCCTGGCGCTCGCCGTCATCGCGACATTCACGGTAGTACGCCACCGTGCCAACATCGCCAATCTATGGGCCGGCACCGAGCGGCGCATTGGGAGCCGCGGCAGCGCGTCTGCGGAGCGCGGTTAGGCGGTTGCCTCGGAAAGGCACCAGCGGGGATGGACCGAGAATCCCAGCCCCGCGCCAGGCTCGCTGGTCACTCCGCGCAGGCGCTTGAGCTTGGCCAACCCTGCCAGCGCGATCATCGCGCCGTTGTCGGTGCATAGATCGGGTGGCGGAAAGTACACGTGACCACCGCGGGTCGCCGCGTCGATTTGCAAGCGAGCGCGCAACTGCAGGTTGGCGCCGACGCCGCCGGCAACGACCAGCGTGCTGAGGCCGGTGCGATCGAGCGCGAGCATTGCTTTTGCCGCCAGTACGTCGACCATGGCCTCGACAAACTCACGGGCGATATCTGCGCGCGCCTGTTCGCAAAGAGTGCCTGCCCCCTCGCGCCGCACGGCGGTCAGCACAGCGGTCTTCAGCCCGGAGAAGCTGAAGTTCAGGTTGCCACTGGCGAGCATCGGCCGCGGTAGCTTGATCGACCCGGCAATTCCGAACTCGGCAAGGCGCGACACTGCCGGGCCGCCCGGATAACCCAGACCGAGCAGTTGTGCAGTCTTGTCGAACGCTTCTCCGGCTGCATCGTCGAGCGTTTCACCAAGCAGTTCGTACTCTCCCCAGTCGGCGACACGCAGAAGTTGTGTATGGCCGCCGGAGACCAGCAGCGCCACGAACGGAAACACGGGTGCCGGCCGCGCCAGCAACGGCGACAGCAGATGCCCCTCCATGTGGTGCACGTCCAGCACCGGGCGCTGAAGTGCATAACCCAGCGCGTGCCCGATGCTTGCGCCCACCAGCAGAGCGCCTGCCAGCCCGGGGCCGGCTGTGACCGCGATCGCATCGACCTGCGACGCCTCGCACCGGGCATCACTCAAAACGCGATCAAGCAGCGGCAACACACGGCGGATGTGATCGCGTGAAGCCAGTTCCGGCACGACGCCGCCATACGCGGCGTGCATGTCCACCTGAGAGTGCAGTTGCTGCGCGAGCAGGCCGTCGGCACTGTCAAGCAGTGCCAGACCCGTTTCGTCGCACGAGGTCTCGATTCCCAGAATCACCATCGATCCCAGTGTAGGGGCCCAGTTCGAAACACGTCCGGCTGACTTGGCGCCGCAAGTCCGTGTCGGTTAGAATCGCCGGCTTTCGCCACCACGCCGCTTGAACGGAATCGAATAATCAATGCCCACCATTCGCCTCAAGGAAAACGAGCCATTTGAAGTGGCTTTGCGCCGCTTCAAGCGGACGATCGAAAAAAGCGGTCTGCTGACTGAGCTGCGCGCGCGCGAGTTCTACGAGAAGCCGACCGCCGAGCGCAAGCGCAAACGCTCGGCCGCGATCAAGCGTCACTTCAAGCGTCTACGGGGCCAGATGCTGCCGAAGAAGCTCTACTAAGGCATACCAGCACAGCCGCAACGCGCGCCTCTGGCGCGTTTTCTTTTTTGAGAGACGACATGTCGACGCCGTTGAAAGACAGGATCACCGAAGACATGAAGAGCGCTATGCGGTCGAAGGATGTCGATCGGCTGGGGGCCATTCGTCTACTGCTGGCGGCGATCAAGCAAAAAGAGGTCGACGAGCGCATCGCCGCCGATGACACCGCGGTGCTCGGCATCGTCGAGAAGCTGATCAAGCAGCGCAACGATTCAATCGAGCAGTTCGAAAAAGCCGGCCGGGCGGACCTGGCCACCAAGGAAAAGGCCGAGCTCGAGCTACTGCGAGGATATCTGCCGCAACAGATGTCGGACGCCGAATTATTGGCTGCGATCGATGCGGCGCTGGCCGAGTCAGGTGCCATCGGCGCGCAGGCGATGGGGAAGGTCATGGCGCTGCTGAAGCCACGTATTGCCGGCCGCGCAGAACTGGGCAAAGCATCGGCGCTGGTCAAGCAAAAGCTCGTTACCTCCGCATAGCCGGGTGCGTACACTCTCGCGGAACCCATGATTCCGCAGAGCTTCATCCAGGATCTGCTGGCGCGCGTCGACATCGTCGACGTGGTCGGGCGCACCGTGCAGCTGAAAAAGGGCGGGCAGAACTTTCTGGGACTTTGCCCGTTTCACGTCGAAAAGTCTCCCTCGTTTACCGTTAGCCCATCGAAGCAGTTTTTTCATTGTTTTGGGTGCGGCGCGCATGGCAGCGCGATTGGCTTCATCATGGAGCATCGCGGGCTGAATTACATCGAGGCCATTCGCGATCTGGCGCAAACCGCCGGCATGCAGGTTCCGGAGACCGAGCACGCTACCGAGTCGCATTCGCGCACCCGCGCTCTGGGTGACATTCTGGTCAGAGCCGCCGAGTATTACCGCGCCCAGCTGAAGGAAAGTCCCGCCGCCATCGAATATTTGAAGCGCCGCGGCGTCAGCGGGAAGACGGCGGCGCGGTTTGCGCTGGGATTCGCGCCGGACGACTGGCAGCCGCTGCGTGCGGCCTTTGATAACTATGACGATCCGCGACTGGTTGAAGCCGGCCTCGTTCTTGCCGACCAAGGCAAGCGCTACGACCGCTTTCGCGGCCGCGTGATGTTCCCGATTCGCAGTACGCGCGGTCAGGTGATTGGTTTCGGAGCGCGCGTGATCGATACCGGCGAGCCGAAGTACCTAAACTCGCCGGAAACGCCGCTCTTTCGAAAAGGCCATGAGCTTTACGGCCTGTACGAAGCGCGCGAGGCAATCCGGAAACATGGCCGCGCGATCGTCGCAGAGGGCTACACAGATGTGATTCGGCTGGCGCAGGCGGGGTTCGAGGAATCGGTGGCCGCGCTCGGCACGGCGGTCTCTAGCGCCCATGTCGGCGCGCTCTTCAAGGCGGCCGATCATGTGATCTTCGCGTTCGATGGAGATGCAGCCGGGCGCAAAGCCGCGCGCCGGGCGCTGGAAGCCGCGCTACCGGTCATTGCCGACACCAAGCGCGCCAGCTTTGTGTCGTTGCCCGAAGGAGAAGATCCTGACAGCCTGATCGCGTCGCACGGCAGTGCGGCTTTTGAGGCTGCGCTGGCCGGTGCACTGCCCCTGTCCGTGTTTTTCGTCAGGTCGCTGTCCGATGGCCACCCGCCGGCGAGCGCCGAAGATCGCGCCGCTCTGTTGGGCGAGGCCAAGCCGCTGCTGCTCTCGATGGCGCCCGGCGCCATGCGGCTACAGCTGCTTCGCGATCTGGCCGACGCGGCGCGCACTCCGGTCGATGCAATCGAAGCGCTCTACGGTCTGCGCAAGGCCCCGATACGGCGATCGCAGTCCTTTGAGCGGCGAACGCCACATCTGGAACCGAGCGACCTCAAGTTGAGCATCCTGCAGAATCTACTGGCGCACCCCTCGCTGGCACGTGTCGTCGACTCAGAGATGCTCGGCGACCACGTTTCTGGCGACGAACGGGTCGATCGCGAAATCGCAGAGGTCTGGCGCGCCTCAACGGCAACCACGGCTGCCGAGGCGGCGGCGCTGACGCCCGGGGCCCTGCTTGAACTGCTGGCCGATAGCGATCACGCCGATCATTACCGGGCGCTCGCCGCTCAGGATATGGAGGTTGAAACGAGCGCTGAGATAGCACGCCAGATCATCGATGAGGCATTCGCGAAGCTGAAGTTGCGACGGTACGAGCGAATGCGAGCTGAACGGCTCGCCGACTACCAGCAGAACCCCTCGCCGCAGCGCCTGGATGCCTACCGCGAGGCAGACCAGGCTTACCTTCAGGCACGTGGCACGCAGGTGCCCCCCCGGCCGTCGGGCGGGCCGAACCCCTAAATTCCGGGCTCCATTGAACTTTCTGCCAAAAAAGCGGCTCAGACATGATAAATTCACCGGTTACGTTGCTGGCCACGGATTGGTCAGTTTCGAAGCGCCCAGGAGATCGCGACAGGTCGGTGGCGCGTAGTAAAGGAGTTTGATCGACGGCGTGCGCAATTACCGGAACGCGATCTGCGGATCAGGCGTTGGGTTAAGCGAATCTCAGAAGCGACGCGTCGGAGAAGATCGGCTGGCATCGACTCCCGCTCGAAGTTGAGCGCGGGCTTGGTTGAGAAGGCTTATTTGAACCCAATGATGTG
>JBGTEW010000279.1:0-3680 GCA_041747615.1 Burkholderiaceae bacterium
AGCCGAGGCGCGGGCTTTCGGGCCCGTTGTTTGAGCGCAGCGAGTTTACGGGCCCGGGGCCTCGGCGAGTACCGCAGAGCAGTCGCGAAGCGACCGACGACGTAGGCGGCGCAGTTGCGTCAGCCGCTGCTGCGCGCTGTCGTTGTCGGCCACTACCTATGCCGTTCAGGCAGCGTCGCTCGCCGATGCCGGTTCAGGCGCAGGCGGCCTGATCATCGGCAGCGTCGTCAGCCCCAGCAAATCCGCCAGCGTATTGTTCAACACGGCAGCAGTCGTGGGCTTCTGCAGGACCGTCGGCTCCTCGACGCGGCTGCGCGCGATCGCCGTCGACATGGTCGGACTCAGCTCCATTCTTTCGTGCATCACGCGCTGAAATTCGTTCTGGACGTCGACTCCCTGCACCGCCGTCAGCATCACGACCGGAATCGGAAAACCGACCAGCTCACGAATCCTGAACACCGCCTCGACCCCGCTGATCGAATGCGGACCGAGGTTGTGATCAGCCAAAATGGCGTCGATGCGCTGCTGAATGCTGATGCGCTTGATCAGCTGCGCGTTGTATCCGGTCGACGGCACTACCTCGGCGCCCCACGACTTGATCAGCCGCGTCAGGCTGTTGAGGATCTCAGCGTTGTCCTCGATGACCACGAATGTGAATCCGTTCAGGGGCCTGATCGCGACATCGAGCGTCTCCGGAGTTCCGCGCTTAATGCGTACCGGTGCGCTCGACCGCGGCACTTCGACCCGAAACACGGTGCCGGTACCGGGGCGCGTCGTCACAATCAGCGGGTGCCCTAGCAGCCCGCAGATACGTTTGACGATCGACAGTCCGAGCCCGAAACCCGAGCCGCTGTTTTCGGCTTTCGAGCTCTCGCCGCGATAGAACTCCTCGAAGATGCGGTCGAGCTCACCCTGCTTGACCCCGGGTCCGGTGTCCCAGATCTCGATGCTGATCAAATCATTGCGCTTCCGCGCCGCCAGCAGCACACCGCCGCGCTGCGTATAGCGGATCGCGTTGGCCAGCAAGTTCCGGATCACCCGCTGCAGCAGCAAGGCATCGCTCTCGATCGCAACACCGCCACGCCGTATTCGCAACGAGAGTCCCTTGGAAGCAGCGAGCGGCGTGAACTCCTGCTCGAGCAGCGAGAACATGTCGTCGATCAATACCTGCTCCACCCGGGGCTGAATCGAGCCTGAATCGAGCCGTGAGATTTCAAGCAGCTCCTCGACCAGCTTCGACAGCGTTTCGACCGCGGTGGAGAGATTGTTGACCAGCGGCTCGAGCGGACCGTGCGCGCGCTTCTTCAGCAACGAGACGTAGATGCCGATCGCCTGCAATGGCTGCCGCAGATCATGGCTGGCAGCCGCAAAGAACTGAGTCTTCGACCGTGTTGCGTTCTCCGCTTCGCGTCGTGCATCCTCGGCCATCCGCTTTTCGGCCACTAACTGTTCGACCAGCACCTCGTTTTCATACGTGTTCTTGACCGAGTCGAACACGGCATTGCCGAAGTCGCGTCCGTAGAGCACCGTGAACATGAACACCGCGGCCATCACGACGGCCGCGGTGTAGTACGTCGGGTCCTGCTCGAACACCATGCGCGCGATCAGCGGCAGCACGCCAAGCAGCATGAACGCATGAAATGCCGGGCGATGACTGGCATACAACGTCAACGACCCGAACGCCACGCTCAGAATGACAGCCACCAGCACCACCTGGTGCAGCGGCTGGTCGCTCGAGAAGAACATCCAGCCGGCGATGCCCCATAACAATCCGGCGAGCACCGCCTGCACGACCCAGCGCGTCGCCCAGCCGTCGACGTTCTCGACGATGCGATCGGCGAGTCGGAACTTGTACGAAAGCCGGATTCGAGCGAGCGATTCGAACAGGATCAGCAGCGACCAGCCCATCAGCAAGTCCTGGCTCATCGTGTTCCAGAGCACCATGACCAACGCGAATGCGCCAACGATGCTGACCAGCACCGACTGCGGCACCTGCCGGTAGACCGACGCCATCACGCCGGCAAGGATCTTCTCGTGCCGCTGCTCAGGCGTTTCTTCGGCAAAGCCGAAGCGGGTTAACGGGCCGGACATTCCATCGGGGTCGGATTCATGGCGCGATCATAGGCGAGGCAGGCGCAGTCGTGAACATCAGTGCTGCATCGAAAAGTGCGGGTAGCGGCTGAGCTCGAGCACGGCAGAGCCCCCGCGCCTCGAAACCAAACGCGCGCGGCCGCCGACCGGCAGCGTCAGCTTGCGCGGTGAATGACCGAACGGCAGGCCCGTGAAGACCGGCACCGTGCTGATCTCGCGCAGACGCCCGATCACCGCACCGAGATCAAACCCGTTGTCGTTCGGCATGGGTGTGATCGGAGAAAAGTCGCCCAGCAGAATCGCCGCCTGCCGTCGCAACACGCCCGCATGTGCCAACTGATAAAGCATCCGTTCGATCCTGTAGGCCGGCTCGTTGACGTCCTCGAGGAACAGAACGCCGCCGCGCACGCGCGGAAAGTACGGCGTTCCGAGCAGAGCCACGACCATCGCCAGGTTGCCGCCCCATAGCCTTCCTGAAACATCGGCCGGCGGGCCATCGAGCTGCAGGTCTATCGCGTATCGCTTGCTGCCCAGCACGCCGAAAAAGTGCTCAACCGCAAAGGCGCTCGGCGTGGGAGCGCCGAACTCGACGGCGCACGGGCCAGCAAAACTGACTCCGCCATGCGCCAGGTACGCGAGGTTGAATGCGGTGAAATCGCTGTAGCCGACCATCAGCGGCGCACGGGCCTTGATCGCCGCGAAGTCGATCCTATCGAGCAAACGCGACAACCCGTAGCCACCACGCGCGGACACCACGACCGTGACCGTGGCATCCGTTGCGAAGCGCTGCAAATCCGCCAGGCGGAGATCGTCGTCGCCCGCAAAGCGTTGCTCGCGCGCAAACACACTCTCCCCGGCCTGCACCCGCCAGCCGCGCGATGCGAAAAATGCAGCTGCGCGATCGATCACCGCCGGGTCAGCAAGAAATCCGGACGGGGCAACGATTCCAACCGTCCTACTCATGCTCGTCGGTCTCTGGCGGCAATGCTCCACTCTGCTTGAGCTCGCGCCGCTGCATGAAGAAAGCCGCCAGCAGGCGACTGCTCTCCGATGCCAGCACACCGGCAAGCACCGTCGTGTGGTGATTCAGTTTCGGCTCGGCAAACAGATCGACCACACTGCCGCACGCGCCGGTCTTCGGATCCGAAGCGCCATAAACCAGGCGACTGATGCGCGCGTGCTGTATCGCTCCCGCGCACATCGCGCACGGTTCGAGCGTCACGTAAAGCTCGCAGTCGCTCAACCGGTAGTTGCCGAGAATCGTGGCGGCTGCCCGCATCGCCTGTATCTCTGCGTGTGCGGTCGGATCAGCGTTGCCGATCGGCTGATTGAATCCGGTGGCGATGATCTGCCTGTCTTTGACGACAACCGCACCGACCGGCACTTCCGCCAGCGCCCACGCGTTGTGAGCCTGATCGAGCGCAAGCCGCATGTAAGTCTCATCGATGCTCGCCTCTGCACTGACGTGCCCGCTGCTGCCTTCGGTCACCCCGATCTGGCTCGCGAGCCAGGCCTGCCGCCGCGCCTCGCGCGCGCTTTCGTTCGCACTCCGCGCGTGGGCGACCGTTGCCGCGACGCGCTCGGAATCG
>JBGTEW010000280.1:0-9913 GCA_041747615.1 Burkholderiaceae bacterium
TCGGCTGTCGCGACCGTAGTGGGCGCGCTGCTCGGGTGGATAGCTCTGCGTGGAGCGCGCGACGCGCTTCCGCATGCCTCCGAACATCTTCCCTGGCTACTCGCGGCGCGTCGCCTCTGGCAGAACAAGCCGGCGAAATTGGCAATAGGGTCGTATTCATTCCACTGCTGGGAACTGCTCGGCATGTGGGCGTGGCTTCCCGCATTTCTGGTTGCCGCAGCAGCGGCGCAAGGCGGCGAGCTCTCCGGCGGAGCGCTCGCACTGGGCGTCGGCATCGCCGGCGCGACGCATCTGGTGTCGGTTCTCGGAAGCATCGCAGGCGGCGTGCTATCCGACCGTATCGGTCGCACCCGCGTCATCCTGATCATGAGTTGCGCCAGTCTTGCGTGCTCATTTGGGTTTGGCTGGATGATCGGCACCGCGTTCTGGCTCGTTGCATTGGTTGCTATTTTTTATAACGTCACGGCCATCGGTGATTCTTCTGTGTTCTCGACAGTGCTCACTGAAACCGTACCGCCGAATCAGATCGGCTTCGCGTTTTCGATTCGTTCAGTGCTGGGTTTCGGCATGGGTGCGATCAGCCCATGGGTGTTTGGCGTTGTGCTTGACTGGGCCGGCGATGGCGACCCCGGTTCGCAGGCGTGGGGACTCGCTTGGTGCTCAATCGGACTCGGGGCAGTGCTCGGTCCATTGCTTACCTGGCGGCTGCAGCGGATCCTGACGCCACACCGCTAGCAAGGGCGGGCGTCATTTGCCGCCGGCCAGCTCGCGCAGGCGAAAGCGTTGCAGCTTTCCTGTCTCTGTGCGCGGCAATGCGTCGACGAACTCGATCGTGCGCGGGTACTTGTACGGCGCGATCGTCTGTTTGACGAACGCCTGCAGCTCGGACGCCAGATTTCCGCTGCGCGCATGATCGGGCTTCAGCACGACATAGGCGGCAACCCGCTGGCCGCGCTCCTCGTCCGCGAGGCCGATCACTCCACATTCGGCAATCGCCGGGTGCAGCAGCAACGCGCTTTCGACTTCGGGTCCTGCGACGTTGTAACCGGAAGTCACGATCATGTCGTCGGACCGAGCCTGGTAATAGAAGTAGCCGTCGTCGTCCTGGATGAACGAGTCGCCGGTCAGATTCCAGCCGTGGCGTACGTAGGTGCGCTGGCGATGGTCGTCAAGATAGCGGCACCCGGTCGGGCCCTTGACGGCGAGTTTGCCGACCGTGCCTCGCGGCACCTCGTTCATTGCATCGTCGACAATGGCCGCGCGATATCCGGGCACGACCTGGCCGATCGCGCCGGTACGAACACTCGCGCCCGCCGCAGCGATGAATATGTGAATCATCTCGGTGGCACCGATGCCGTCGATCATCTCGATGCCGGTGGCGCGCTTCCACAGCTGGCGCGTTGCGTCCGGCAATGCTTCGCCGGCCGACACGGTTTTCTGCAAGCTGCGAATATCAAATCTCCGCGATGAATCAGCAAGCAGCAAAGCCATTTGGCGGTACATCGTCGGCGCGGTGAAGCAGATCGTCGCGCCGGTCGCCTCGATCGCCTGCAGCAATGTCTCCGGTGTTGGCTTCTCGATCAGCACGGTCGATGCGCCGAATCGCAGCGGCATCGCCAGCAGTCCGCCCAGCCCGAATGTGAACGCGAGTGGCGGCGTTCCACAAAAGACATCGTCTCGTGTCGGCCTCAGGACATGCGTCGTGAATGCATCGGCCATCACCAGGATGTCGCGATGAAAGTGCACCGTTCCCTTCGGCTGCCCGGTCGTGCCCGAGGTGAATGCGATCAGGCAGACGTCGTCGCGCTGACTCGAATACGGAGAGAAGCGGGCCGTCTTGCGGGCCGCGCGCGCTTCGAGTGCAGCGGGTGCCGAGTCGTTAAAGTAAACGACCGTTTTCAGGTGGTGTGCGTAGTGCTCCGAGCCGCGGTTCAGCGTCTGCGCGAGATCCTCCTTCAATCGCGCGTCGCACAGCGCCGCAGAAATTCGAGCCTTGTCGATCATCTGCTTGAGCTCGCGCGCGCGCAGCAACGGCATCGAGCCGACCGCGATCAAACCGGCTTTGACCACGGCCAGCCAGCATGCCGCCAGCATCGGCGTGTTGGGTGCGCGCAGCAGAACACGATTGCCTGGAACCAGTTGCATGTCGTCGGTCAGCACTCGCGCGATGCGATTGACCTGCGCCTGCAGTTGCGCGTAGGTGCACGAAAGCGGTCGGCCGTCGATCAACGCTGTGATGGCAGGGCGGCCGCCATCGCCGGCATCGACATGGCGGTCGAGCAGTTCGCTGACGCAGTTCAGCCGGTTCGGATAGCGATATTCCGGGCGGTCGAATAGGAACTCGGGCCATTCAGTCTTCGGTGGCAGATGGTCGCTGGCGAACGTATCGACGGCACTCATTCGTTTCAGCCCTGTTCGTTCAACAGTTCGCGCGCGATGATGAGTTTTTGCACTTCGGTTGCGCCTTCGTAAATGCGTAATGCGCGGATTTCGCGATACAGCCGCTCGACGACCGATCCGCTCTCGACGCCGCGCGCTCCGAACAGTTGCACCGCGGAGTCGATCACCTGTTGTGCGGCTTCGGTGGCGGCCATTTTGGCCATCGCCGCTTCCTTTGTGGTGCGCGCTTCTCCGATATCGCGCAGCCAGGCCGCGCGGTAGGTCAGCAACCGGGTTGATTCGAGCGCGGTGGCCATATCGGCGAGCCGCGCCTGCGTCATCTGCATATCCGCCAGGCGCTTGCCGAAGAGCTGACGGGAGCGCGTGTGCGCGAGCGCCTCGTCGAATGCGCGCTGGCCAAAGCCCAGTGCTGCTGCGGCAACCGATGCGCGAAAGATGTCGAGTGTTGCCATTGACAGCGCGAAGCCCTGGCCTTCGTCGCCGATCAGCGCCGACGCCGGCACACGGCAGCGATCAAACTGAAGGCGGGCCAGAGGATGGGGTGCGAGCACATCGATGCGGTCAGCGATCGATAATCCGGCCGACTCGGCAGGAACCAGGAAAGCGCTGACACCCCGTGCGCTGCGCTCCGCGCCATCCGGCAAATCCGTGCTGCGCGCGAACACCGTGTAGAAGTGCGCGATGCCACCATTCGAGATCCACGTCTTGCCGCCGTCGATGACCCAGGCATCGCCGTCTCGCTTGGCGGTGCAGGTCATCGCCGCCACATCCGAGCCGGCGTTGGACTCGGACAGCGCGAACGCCATGATCGCGCGACCCTCGGCCACGCGCGGCAACAGCGAACGCTGCTCCTCGCTGCCGGCGATCGAGATCGCGCCCGCACCCAGACCCTGCATCGCAAACGCGAAATCCGCCAGACCGTCGTGATAGGCAAGCGTCTCGCGAATTAGGCATAGCGCGCGCGAGTCGAGTTTCGAATCGGCCCCGATCGATGCGCCGCCGTGCTGCGCCGGCACGCAGTACCGCAGGATGCCAGCCGCCGCGAGAGAATCGATTCTCGCGCGACATGCGGCATCGACGTCGCCATGCGGCAGAGCGTCGACATGTGAAAGCGCCCAGCGATCGACCATCTCGCGCAGCGAGCGATGCTGCGTATCGAAGAACGGCCAGTCGAGAAAGTCCGGCAAGCGTGCTCCGGAATCAGTCACCCTCGAACTGCGGTGTTTTTTTGTCGACGAAGGCTTTGAAGGCGCGGCGAAAGTCCTGCGTTTGCATGCAGATCGCCTGTGCCTGCGCTTCGGCCTCGATCGCCTGTTCCAGCGACATGCTCCATTCCTGGTTCAGCATGGTCTTGGTCATGGCGTGCGCGAACGTCGGACCGGCGGCCAGCCGCTGAGCGATCGAGTTCGCTTCGGCGATCAGCTGATCCCTCCCGACGAGTTGATTGAAGTAGCCCCAGGCGAGGCCCTCGTCGGCGGTCATCGCGCGCCCGGTCGTCAGCAACTCGGTTGCGCGGCCCTGGCCGATCATGCGTGGCAGCAGCGTGCATGCCCCCATGTCGGCACCGGCCAATCCCACTCGGACGAACAGGAAGGCCGTCTTCGCCTGTGGCGTGCCGATTCGAAGATCGGACGAGAGCGCCACCATCGCGCCGGCGCCGGCGCAGACTCCATCGACCGCGGCGATGACCAACTGCGGACATGCGCGAATCGCCTTGACCAGATCGCCGGTCATGCGCGTGAAGGCAAGCAGTTCCGGCATCGACATGCGGGTCAGTGGCCCGATGATCTCGTGCACATCGCCGCCCGAGCTGAAGTTGTCGCCGGCGCCCGCGATCAGCACCGCACGCACATCGTCGCTGTAAACAAGCCCGCGAAACAGATCACGCAACTCTGCGTACGACTCGAACGTCAGCGGATTCTTGCGCTCGGGTCGATTCAGCGTCAGCGTGGCGACACCGTCAGCCGCCACCTGCCATGAAAAGTGTTTTGCGACATGGCCGGCGTAGCTGCGGCGCTGCTGCCGGAGCGGCACTAGTCCACCTTTGCGTTGGAGACCTTGACGACCTTTGTCCACTTGTCGGTTTCGCCGCGGATGAATGCAGCGAATTGATCCGGTGTGCTGCCTCCGGGTTGTGCGCCCTGGGAAACGAATCGCTCACGAACGGTAGGGACGGCAAGTGCCTTTGCAACGTCGGTCTGCACCTTGTCGACGATCTCGCGCGGCGTGCCGGCGGGTGCGAACAGGCCGAACCACGAGCTGGCGTCAAATCCCTTCAGCTTGGCGGCTTCCTCGATGGTCGGCACGTCCGGCAATGCCGGCGAGCGCTCACGCGACGTCACGGCGAGCGCCTTGAGCCTTCCGCTCTTGATATGGGGCAATGCGGAGGGAAGGTTGTCGAACATCACGTTGGTGTTACCGGCAAGCAGATCGCTGACCGCGGGGGCCGAGCCGCGATACGGCAGGTGGACCATATAGGTCCCGGTCAGCGTTTTGAACAGCTCGCCAGTCAGATGAATCGAGGTGCCGTTGCCGCTGGACGCCATGTTCAGCTTGCCCGGATTCGCTTTCGCATACGCTATGAACTCGGCGACACTGTTGGCCGGTACTTTCGGGTGGATGACCATCACGTTGGGCACGGCGGCCGCGAGCGTGATGGGCACGAAGTCCTTCGCCGGATCGAACGGCATCTTGTTGCCGGCCTGTGCGAACAGCGCAGCGTTGATCGCATGTGTGCCGACGGTGCCCATCAGCAGCGTGTAGCCGTCGTTCTGGCTCTTGGCCACCGCGTCCGCGCCGACGTTGCCGCCCGCGCCCGCACGATTCTCAACGATCACTGGCTGGCCCCACAGCTTCTGCAGCTCCGCGCCAAGGGAGCGCGCGACGATGTCGGTCGTGCCTCCCGGCGGGAAAGGCACGACGATGCGCACCGGCTTCGCCGGCCAGCTCTGAGCGTGCACCGGCGCGAGAAAGGCAAACGCCAACATTGCCGCGAACACGCGGCTCAACACATGCTGCATCATCATTGCTCCTTGATTGTTATGGCCGAAGTCTGCCTTCGCAGCGACCGTTCGTCTATGCTGATTGCAACATGACCAAGTTTGTCCTGGCGCTGGATCAGGGCACGACCAGTTCGCGTGCGATCGTGTTCGATCGCCGTGGACGGATCATCACCACCGCGCAGCGCGAATTTCGTCAGATTTTTCCCCAGCCGGGCTGGGTCGAACACGACGCGTTGGAGATCTGGTCGACGCAGCTGCAGTGCGCGCAATCCGCGATCCGTGACGCCGGTGCCACCGCGGGTGACATCGCCGCAATCGGGGTGACGAATCAGCGCGAAACGGCCGTACTCTGGGATCGCGAGACCGGAGTTCCGATCGCCAATGCGATCGTGTGGCAGGACCGACGCACCGCCGAGCGCTGCCAGGCATTGCGCGATCAGGGTGTCGAGCCGAATGTCACGGCCAGGACAGGGCTTCTGCTCGATCCCTATTTCTCCGCCACCAAGATCGAGTGGATGCTTGATCATGTGCCAGGCGCACGCGCGCGAGCCGGGCGCGGCGAGCTGGCGTTCGGCACGATCGATACGTGGCTGATATGGAATCTCACCGGCGGCGCCCACCATGTGACGGATGTCAGCAACGCGTCGCGCACGCTGCTGCTCGATCTGCATTCGCTGGCATGGAGCGACGAGCTGCTCGATCTGTTCCGCGTGCCGCATGCGCTGCTGCCGCGCGTGACTGCATCGAGCGAGGTCATCGGCACCACGGTTCGGGAGCTGTTTGGCGGCCCGATCGCGATAGCGGGCAATGCCGGCGACCAGCAGGCCGCCACATTCGGCCAAGCCTGCTTTCAGGAGGGCATGGCCAAGAACACGCTAGGAACCGGTGCGTTCATGTTGATGAATGTCGGCGCTCGGCCGCAGGCTTCGAGCAACCGGCTTTTGGCCACCGCCGGGTGGACGCTGGCCAGGCCGAAGAGCACGGCGTACATGCTCGAGGGAAGCGTGTTCGTGGCCGGCGCGGTTGTGCAATGGCTTCGCGATGGACTCGGATTGTTCGCGCAATCGGATGACGTCGAGGCGCTGGCGCGGAAGGTCGACGACAACGGCGGCGTCTTTATGGTGCCCGGCTTTGTGGGTTTGGGAGCACCCTACTGGGACCCCGATGCACGCGGCACGATCGTCGGCCTCACCCGCGGAACGACGAAGGCGCACATCGCGCTCGCGGCGTTGCAGTCGATTGCGTTTCAGTCGGCCGATGTATTGACGGCGATGCAGCGCGACGCGCAGAAGCCGTTGACTGAGCTGAGAGTCGACGGCGGCGCCGCGAAGAACGACCTGTTAATGCAGTTCCAGGCGGATATCACCGGCGTTCCGGTCGTGCGCCCGGAAGTGACCGAGACGACGGCGCTGGGCGCCGCGTACCTGTCGGGGCTTGCGGCCGGGTTCTGGAGCGGACTCGAGGAGATCTCAGAGCTGTGGCGAGCGCAGCGTCGCTTCGAGCCGGCGATGCAGGTCTCTGAACGCGACCACCTGATCGGACGCTGGCACCAGGCAGTCGAGCGCTCCCGGCACTGGGCAGCATGACCGCGGCAATCATCGATCGCGAGCAGCTGCTCGCCGAGCTGCGCGCGCCACAGCTTTGGGACGTGCTCGTAATCGGAGGCGGCGCCACGGGTCTGGGCATTGCACTCGATGCTGCGAGCCGTGGCTTTCGTACCGCGTTGCTCGAAGCGCGCGACTTTGCCAGCGGCACCTCGAGCCGCAGTACCAAGCTGATCCATGGCGGCGTGCGCTATCTGGCGCAGGGCAACCTGGCACTTGTCCGTGAAGCTCTCTCGGAGCGCGCGTTGCTGCTGACGAATGCGCCGCGGCTGGTGCGCCCGCTTAAGTTTGTCGTGCCCTGTTACCGCCCGCTTGAGCGGGAGTTCATGCGCATCGGACTTGGGATCTACGATGCCCTTGCGGGAAAGCGCGGCATAGGCGATACGCACTGGCTGTCGCGAGCGGAGACGATTGCAGCGTTGCCAGGCGTGAAGACGGACGGGTTGCGCGGCGGCGTGGCCTACTGGGACGCCCAGTTTGATGACGCTCGACTGGCGATCGCCCTGATGCGAACTGCGGTCAGAAAAGGCGCAGTGGCGATCAACTACGTAGCGGTACAGCAGATCAAAACAGAGGGTGGCCGGATCGGTTCGATTTTCGCGATGGACGGCCGTACTGGAGAACGATTCGTAGTCCGTGCCAGGGCTGTTTTCAACGCAACCGGGGTCTGGACGGATGATCTGCGAAAAATGGCAGACGGCACCGTCGGCGCACTGACGACGACAAGCCGCGGGTCGCATGTCGTGGTTTCCGCCTCGTTTCTGCCGGGCACCACCGGCATGATGATTCCAAGGACGGCCGACGGCCGCGTGTTGTTCGCGATTCCCTGGCGCGGCCACTTGATGCTGGGAACGACCGATGTGGCCACCGCCGGCGCGTCGTGGGAGCCCGTGGCGTCTGATGCGGAGGTCGAGTTCATCTTGGACCACGCGCGAACCTACTTGCAGGCCTCGATTTCGTCCCGCGACGTCCTGGCCACGTTTGCCGGACTCCGGCCACTATTTGCGCCCGGCATCAGCGAATCCACGAACGCGACGAAGGCGATCTCACGCGAGCACGCGATCGTCGTCGAGCATCAGAACATGATTACGGTGATCGGCGGCAAGTGGACGACCTATCGCAAGATGGCGCTCGACGCGCTCGAACGGGCGGCAGCGGTGGGGCTTCTAGATCGGCGGCCTTGCACGACCGCCGAGTTGAATCTCGATATCGACGATGCGATCGAGGATGCCGTCGGCATGGCCGAGGCCTCTGCGCTCGAAACTGACGGAAAGGCTATCGCAAAGTTTGTGGCCTTCTCTGCGCTTTACGAACAGGCGCTTTACGCAGACGACGTGATTGCGCGGCGATTGAGGCTGACGTCGCTTAATACAGAGTCCGCAGCGCAGGTGAAGCCGTTGATCGAAGCGGAACTTTCGGACCTCGCACAGGCGAAAAAAAAGGCCGCTGAAATCAGCGGCCTTAATGGTGAATAGATGGACAAGGACTAGAACAGGTGACGAACGCCGATCGTGTAGAGCCTGCGATCCCAGGTCGTGCTGTTGTCGAGGGTGTGCTTACCGCTCGAGTCCACGAAGTGCGCGTACAGGTTGGTACGGCGGGACAAAGGATACGTATACGCAATGCCCCAAATGTCCACATCACGCTCGTCGAAGGTGGTCGCCGTCAGTTGTACCCGGTCGCCATCACGCTCCTGATAAGATGCCATCAGAGTCCCGGCGTTGCCGAGCGGCAGCGTGATGCCCGCCATCCATACATCCGAGTCGGCGCCTGAGGTCGTTCCCACCGCGCTGAAGACGCGCTGATTATCTTCCTTCGCATAACCGGCGTGTAGCTTGAGGAACTTCAAATCGAATGTGAGACCGGCTTGTAGATGCGACTGATTATCCGGAGCGCCTGGATTGTCGATCCGGTCGTAGGTCACCACACCGAAGAAGGGGCCGCGTGCGAAATTCACGCCGGTAAACGTTATGTCGGTGTTGTTACCGCTACCGGCAATTTCACCGCCGTTGGCATTGAACGAGTGGCCAATACCGAACTTGAAGCCGCCCATGCTCGGGGTCTGATACAGCACCGAGTTGTCCAGACGCAGCGCCTGTGCCGATGAGCCGTTGAAGTTACTCCCGGTGAAGCCGGTCAGGAACGGATCCGTGTTGCCGAACATGTCGAAAGAACCGGTGCCCGACGAGAAGGTGGCGACGCGGCCGGCGACCACGGTGCCGAATCCGCCCGACAGACCCGCCCATACCTGACGGCCGAACAACCGGCCGCCTTGGGCCATCATGCCGGTATCGCCGCTGTAGCCGCCTTCGAGCGTAAAGACCGCGTTCAGGCCAGGGCGCAGTACTTCCGAGCCGCGAACACCCCAGCGGCTGCCGGATTGATGGCCGGAGTTAATGCCGCGGGTCGACGACTGCGGACCCTTGGGATCGTTGTATTGAAAGTTCATATCGATGATGCCGTACAGCGTCACGTTCGATTGTGCGAGCGCGGCGCCCGAGAAAGCACCGAATATGGCCAGTGCGATCAGATTCTTTTTCATGCGAAGCTCTCCTAGTGATTTGGGAATTCTTTACGCCACGGCCCCGCACGAAGCCGCCACGCGAATGAATCACTCCCCGGAGGAAGTTGAACGGATTCTTTCAGACGAGCCATGACAAGGCAAAGAAACCGGGCCAAAAGTCCAAAATAAGGCCATCCGTGTTGCAGTCAGACAACGCTTGCGTGGCACCGGTCCGCAAGGCAGACCGGTGCCACCGAGACTCAAAAA
This sequence comes from Burkholderiaceae bacterium, assembly GCA_041747615.1. Taxonomy (GTDB): domain Bacteria; phylum Pseudomonadota; class Gammaproteobacteria; order Burkholderiales; family Burkholderiaceae_F; genus JACCZX01. Next base: position 9,777 of record JBGTEW010000280.1, read on the forward strand.
CTATGCCTGACGCCCAACTGGAACGCTCGGGCGTCCTCGCCCGCGGCCGTCGTATACCCAGTGGTGTAGCCGGCAGAAGACAGGCTCAGGCGCGCCTGGTCGCTGTTGTCCATAAAGGCAGCAACGGCGTACAGGTG
>JBGTEW010000281.1:0-1640 GCA_041747615.1 Burkholderiaceae bacterium
GCTGGAAGCGCCGCTGCGCGCGCATCCGTCAGAGCGCGAGCCGGGTGAGCGTGCGCTCAAGGTCACCGCCGAGAACTTGAATCGCTTGCTCGGCCTGGCCGGGGAATCGCTGGTCGAGTCGCGCTGGCTCAAGCCTTTTGTAAAGTCACTGCTGCACATGAAGCGCCAGCAACAAAACTGCAGCCAGGCGCTCGAACGCCTGCGCGAGTTGCTGCCGCCGCAACTGTTGGGAGAAGCTGCTCAGGCCGCATTGCACGAAGTGCAGCAGCGCGTGCTCGACGTGTCGCAATTGCTGCAGCAGCGCCTGCTCGAGATCGAGGCCTTCGATGCGCGCTCGGTCAACCTCGCCAACCGGCTCTACGGCGAAGCGCTCGTGAGCCGCATGCGCCCGTTCGCCGATGGCGTCAATGCCTATCCACGCATGCTCCGTGATATCGCGCACACGCTCGGCAAGCAAGTGCGCCTGAGTATCATCGGCCACGCTACCCAGGTCGACCGCGAAATCCTGGAGCAGTTGGATGCGCCAATCGGCCATCTGTTGCGCAACGCGCTCGATCACGGCATCGAGGCGTCCGCTCAACGGCTTAGCGCCGGCAAGGCGGCCGAAGGCACGATCACACTGGAAGCGCGCCATAGTGCGGGAGTGCTGCAGATCATCGTGACTGATGATGGCGGTGGCATCGATCTCACGCAGCTGCGCGAGTTGGTGGTCACGCGCGGGCTCACCTCGGCAGAACTGGCGCAGCGCATGAGCGACAGCGAAGTGCTCGAGTTTCTGTTCCTGCCGGGTTTTTCCATGAAGGCGCACGTGACCGATATCTCCGGTCGCGGCGTCGGCCTGGACGCGGTCCAGGACATGCTCAAGCAGGTCCGCGGCAGCGTGCGCGTGAGTACCGGGCTCGGTACCGGCACGCGCTTCACGTTGCAACTGCCGTTGACGCTGTCGGTGGTGCGCACGCTGCTCGCGCAGATCGGTGGCGAGCCGTATGCGTTTCCACTCGCCTATATCCTGCGTACGCTCAAGTTGCCGCGCACGCAGATCCAGTCGCTTGAAGGCCGTCAGCATTTCGAGCTGGAAGGCCGCGCGGTCGGGCTGGTCCGCGCACAACAGGTGTTCGGCGGCCAGGATGTGCCGATGGTCGAAGACTCGCTGCCGGTGATCGTCCTCGGCGACCACGTGCACAGTTACGGGCTGGTCGCAGAACGCTTCCTCGGCGAGCGCGAACTGGTGGTGCAACCGCTGGATCCGCGCCTCGGCAAGATCAAGGATATTGCCGCCGGCGCGTTGATGGAGGATGGCGCACCGGTGTTAATCGTCGACGTCGACGACCTGATCCGCTCGGTCGAGAAACTGATCGTGGGAGGCCGTCTCGACAGCGTGCGCGAAGCGGTCAACCAGGTCGCGGCGATTGCCCGCAAGCGCGTGCTGGTGGTCGACGACTCGTTGACCGTACGCGAGGTCGACCGCAAGCTCCTGCTGCAGGGCGGTTATGAGGTCGAAGTCGCGGTCGATGGCGTCGATGGGTGGAACGCGCTGCGTGCCGGGCACTTCGACCTCGTCGTGACCGATATCGACATGCCGCGCATGGACGGTATCGCGCTGGTGCTGGCGATCCGCAAGGACCCCGCGTTCGCCGGGA
>JBGTEW010000282.1:0-2905 GCA_041747615.1 Burkholderiaceae bacterium
GATCCGGTGCGGCGCCTCGAACAGCACGAACGGGCGCGCTTCGGCCGCTAGCGCACGCAGCGTGCGTTCGCGTTCACCTGCGCCGGTCGGCAGGAAGCCGGCGAACGTCAGAGGTCCGGACGCCAGCGCTGTGGCCGACACTGCAGCCATCAGACTGCTGGCACCCGGAATCGGAATCACGCGACGTCCGGCGTCCAGCGCGGCCCGCACGATGATCGCTCCCGGGTCGGACACGCCCGGAGTGCCGGCATCGCTGACCAGGGCAACGCGTTCGCCGCGTGCCAGCCGCTCGACGATCAGGCTAGCGGCTTCGCGCTCGTTGTGCCGATGCGCAGGCATCACCGCCGTCTGTATTCCGTAGCGCGCAAGCAGTGGTCGTGTCACGCGAGTGTCCTCGGCCGCGATCACCTCGACCTTTGACAACACCCATAGGGCGCGCAACGTGATATCGGCCGCATTGCCGATCGGCATCCCCACTACATACAATGAGCCCACCGGCAGATCCTGGGCCGCCAACCCCGATAACGCGATCAGCCCGTCCGGCTGCAGGTTTTCCGTGATTGCTGCCATCACCGTACTTCGCTTCGCAACGCTCGCTCTTGCGGCAAGTGTCGCATGGTGCGCGGTGGCGCAACCCGTTGCAGCACCTGCCCCTCCAATCGATGCGGTGTCGCCGTCGACCCCGCCGGCAATGGCGCTGCTTCTGCCAACCCAGCAGGGAATCTTCGCCGAGGCCGCCGAAGCAGTACGGCAGGGATTTTTCGCTGCGCACAAGATCAGCGGCGATGTCGTCGCGATTCAGGTGATCGAGGTCGACGAAGACATCGCGCAGCTGGTCGCTGCGCTGGCTGCTGCGCGCGATCGCGGGGTACGGGTGGCGGTGGGGCCACTGCCGCGCGGATCAGTCAATGCGATTGTCGAGGGTGGGCACGCGGTGTTGCCGCTGGTGACCCTGAACACCCCCGATCACGAGGCCAGCGCGCCACCGACGATGATCGCGTTCGGGTTGCCTGCCGAGGCCGAGGCCGAACGAGCGGTCAAAGTGGCGCTGGCCAGCTTTCTCAGCTTGCGGCCGGGCGTGTCGACTGGCGCGCGCATCATGGTGCTGGCCGGCACTGGTGCGCTCGAGCGAAGAATCGCGCAGGCATATGTCAACGCGCTGCGCGCGGCTGGCGAAGTGCCGGTCACGGTCGAAGCGACACCCGCCGCGTTCAATAGCCTGGTCCGCCAGTTTGCCGTCGGGCAGTACGACGCCGTGTTCCTGGCAATGGGCGCACGCGAGGCCTCGCTGGTGCGGCCGCGCATTCCGCGCGGCATCGCCATTTTCGGTACATCACTTTTAAACATTGGGAATCCTGGCGGCTCGCCGGGGGCTTCCGCGCTCGCCTACGATCTGGAGGGCGTGCGCTTTGTCGATATGCCGTGGCTGTTGCAGCCGGATCATCCAGCCGTGATGGTGTATCCGCAACCCTCGCGCCCGGCCACTCTCGAAACGGCGCGGCTGTATGCACTCGGTATCGACGCCTACCGGATCGCGCAGACATGGATGAAGGGCGAGCTTCGCTTCGAAGTCGACGGCGTTACCGGCCGCCTGCGAGTGGACCGCGCGCGCAGCGTGCGGGTCGAACGTGTGCCGTTGTCGGCGATCTACCGCAACGGCGCCATCGAGCGCGAAGAGGTGGGACGTTAGTCCAGTGAAACCGCCAAAATACGCTCCCACTCGTCCGCGCCTCGCCACGCCGGGCGTTGTTGCAAATGCTCGCCATAGGCCCCGCTATGTCTGCGCTTTGCGCCTAGCCCGGCGTGCCGCTGCACGGCCGCTCGGAAGCGATTTGACGGTATCACTGGACTGATGCGGCTTTCGCCGCGGACGCCCAAGCAACATGCCGGAGATGCGGCCGAACGGACGGCTGCGAAGCATCTGACCGCGGCCGGGTGCCGTATCCTCGCCTCCAACGCCCGCTATCGCGACGGCGAAGTCGACTTGATTGCGCGCGAACACGATGTGCTGGTGTTTGTCGAAGTTCGGATGAGAGCCGGCTCGCGCTTTGGCGGCGCTGTTGCCAGCGTCGATTCTTTCAAGCAGAAGAGAGTGGCGCGCGCCGCACAGCACTGGCTGCTTCGCCATTATGGCGAGCATTGGCCTGCGTGCCGCTTCGACGTGGTGACCGTCGACGGCAATGGCACAATCGAGTGGATACGAGACGCATTTGCAGGAGAGTGAAATGAATTTTTCAGGAACCTTGATTGCGGCCGCTGTTGGGGCTCTTGCTTTGCCGGCGTGCGCGCCACTGATCATCGGTGGCATCGCGGCCGGCACCGCGATCGTCGCCACCGACCGCCGCAGCACCGGTGCCCAGCTCGACGACAAGACGATCCAGGTGCGGGTGGCCAGGGAATTGTCGAATGCACTGCGCGGCGACGTTCATATCAACGTCAACAGTTTCGACCGGCGCGTGCTGCTGACCGGAGAAGTTCCGAGCGAGGCGGTAAAAGCCCAGGCGGCCGAGGTCGCCGCACGCTCGGCGAACGTGCGCGTAGTGAACAATGAGCTGGTGGTCGCGCCGCCGTCGACAATGGGGGAGCGCACCGATGACAACACGCTCGGTGCCAGAGTGCGCGCGGCGTTCGTCAACACACGCGAGATTGCATTCAATTCGGTCGATATCGTGACCGAGCGGCGCGTCATCTTTCTGATGGGCGCCGTGACGCAGAAGGAAGCCGATGTCGCCGCGCATGTTGCCAGTCGCGTGCAGGGAGTGCGGCAGGTCGTGCGGCTGTTCGACATTGCATCGGCGGAAGAGATCAATCGCCGTCGGGTCGGCGCCGCGCCCCCTCCTGCGCCACCGTCCCCGGCACAGGCACCGATCACCACTGCGCCGGCGACGGCGGCGCCCGTGCCTCC
>JBGTEW010000283.1:0-4115 GCA_041747615.1 Burkholderiaceae bacterium
GGTTTGCGGACAGCTTTGCTATGCAGCGCGCAGTCGGCGATGCGTTTCTCGACGCCTACGTGCCGCTGGTCGAGCGTCGGCGCGATGCTGTCTATGGCGAGCGCGAGCGCGAATTTCAAGCGTATCGGCGTGGACGCTATGTCGAGTTCAACCTCGTCTTCGATCGCGGCACGCTGTTCGGTCTGCAGTCCGGCGGGCGGACCGAATCGATCCTGATGTCGCTGCCACCGGTCGTGCACTGGAGATACGACTGGCAACCGGAGCCGGGAACGTTGGAGGCGAAGTTGTACTCGGACTTCCTCCGCCCGCGCGAATGGACGTAGCGATCGGTCTGCTCGGCGGCAGTTTCGATCCTGTTCACTACGGGCATCTGCAACTGGCACGCGATGCGTTGCTGCAGCTTCCGCTGAGCGAAATCCGCTTCATCCCCGCTGCCCAGCCGTGGCAGAAGACTCCGATGACCACCGCTGCAGAACACCGCGCAAAAATGGTGCGCCATGCGATTGCGGCCGAGCCAAGGTTTGCGCTCGACATGCACGAGATCGAGCGCGGGGGACCGACCTACACGATCGACACTGTGCACGCGCTTCGGATGCTGCTGCCCGATACGCCGCTGGTCCTGATCATGGGATCAGACCAGCTCGCGCGCCTCGACACGTGGCGCGACTGGGAAGGAATCGTCAAGCTGGTCCACGTTGCGGTTGCGCAGCGGGCTAGAATATCGCTGAAGCCGAACCGGATATTGCAGACGGCGCTCGCTGCGCGCCGCAGTGAGCCGGCGCGCCTGTCATCGCAGCGCGGTGGCAGCATCGTCGAGTTCCCGATGACGCCATCAAATGTATCGGCGACCGAGGTCCGGCGCTTGCTTCGCGATCCGCCATCGACCGAAAGGGAGCAGCGCCTGGCCGCGATGGTCCCCGGCGAAGTGCTCGACTATATTCGGACGCACCATCTTTACGGACCCTAAGTGGATATTAGAAAACTGCAACGCGTGGTCGTCGATGCACTCGAAGACGTCAAGGCGCAGGACATCAGGATTTTCAACACCACCGGCTTGTCCGACATGTTCGACCGGGTCGTGATCGCCAGCGGCACGTCGAACCGGCAGACTCGCGCGCTGGCCTCGTCGGTGATCGAGAAGGTCAAGGAAGCCGGCGGCGACATCGTCAGCGTCGAGGGCCAGGGAGCCGGCGAATGGGTGCTGGTCGATTGCAACGACGTGATCGTCCACATCATGCAACCCGCGTATCGCGCGTACTACAACCTGGAAGAAATATGGGGTGACAAGCCGGTGCGGCTCAAGTCTGCCGCGGTAAAGACGAAAAGGTCATCACGGGCGGCGAAGTCCGGCTCCTAAAAGCCCTGTTGCATGAGGATCACGATCTTGGCAGTCGGGCAGCGGCAACCGGCCTGGGCCGATGCCGCGGTGAGTGACTATCTGTCCCGCTTCCCCGCGGAGTTCAAAGTGGAACTGAAACAGGTGAAAGCCGAGCAGAGGAGCGCGAATGCTCCGATGGCGCGGATTCTGAGCGCGGAAGCAGCGCGGATTCGTGCGGCAGTGCCAAACGGGGCGCAGCTGATCGCGCTGGATGAGCACGGCAACGACTGGACGACGCAGAAACTGGCCGACCAGCTTCGGCGCTGGCGTGATTCCGCGGAGGACGTTGCGTTCGCCATTGGCGGCGCCGATGGGCTCGATCAGGACCTGAAGCGCGACGCGCGCATGCGGCTGCGGCTTTCCAGCCTTACGTTGCCACACGCGCTGGCGCGCGTGGTGCTCGCCGAGCAGCTCTATCGCGCGTGGTCGGTGCTGGCCAACCATCCGTATCACCGCGCCTAGCATCGAAGACTGCTGATGCCGGGCGCCCTGTACCTCGCATCGCGCAGCCCGCGCAGGCGCGAACTGCTGAAGCAGATCGGCGTCAAGTTCGATCCGCTGCTGCTGCGACTGGCGAATCCGCGCGGCCCCGATGTCGACGAGTCGCAGCACGACGGCGAGTCCTGTACCGACTACGTCGAGCGTACGGCGCGAGAGAAGGCGGCATTTGGGCTCGATGTGCTGCGTATGCGGTCGCTGCTGTATCGGCCGGTGCTGTCGGCCGACACGGCGGTCATCGTCGATGGCGCGGTTCTGGCCAAGCCGGCCAGCGTCGAGCAGGCGCGCGACTTCATGCGCCGACTATCGGGCCGCACGCACGAAGTGCGGACGGCGGTTGCACTCGCGATGGAAGGTTCTCTGACGACCGCGACGTCGGTATCGCAGGTAACCATACGCGCACTGACCAAAGAGGAGATCGAACGCTACTGCGCGCTGACCGAACCGTACGACAAGGCAGGCGGCTATGCGATTCAGGGAGTCGCGGCAATTTTCGTCGAGCGCATCGAAGGCAGTTACTCAGGCGTGATGGGTTTGCCGCTGTTCGAAACGGCAAACCTGCTATCGCGGGCAGGTATCAAGGTGCTTTGACGACCATCTGCGGCGCGTCGCTGCTCGATGCGTACACTTCGCCGCCGATGGAAGACATCCTGATCAACATCACCCCGCAGGAGACGCGCGTCGCTGTTCTGCTGGCCGGCGTGGTTCAGGAGCTGCACATCGAACGCAGCGCATCACGCGGGATCGTCGGCAACATCTACCTCGGCAAGGTGGCGCGCGTGCTGCCCGGTATGCAATCCGCGTTCGTCGATATCGGGCTCGAGCGTGCGGCGTTTCTGCACGTGGCCGATATTTGGGAGTATCGGCAGGTCACGCAGGAAAAACCGCTGCCGATCGAGCGCCTGATCCACGAAGGCGAGACCATCTTGGTGCAGGTGATCAAAGATCCGATCGGCACCAAGGGCGCACGGCTGTCGACGCAAGTCAGTATCGCGGGCCGAATGCTGGTGTACCTGCCGCAGGACCCGCACATCGGGATCTCGCAGCGCATCGAGAATGAGGAAGAGCGCACGCAGCTGCGCGAGATGCTGCAGCGGCTGGTGCCGCCCGACGAGCGCGGCGGCTACATCATCCGCACCAGCGCCGAGGATGCCACCGAAGAAGATCTTGCCAACGACCTCGAGTATCTGCGCGTGCTCTGGGGCCGCATTCTGGCGCGTCGCGCCGAAAGTGTCGCGCCGGCGGTGCTTTATCAGGAACTCTGGCTGGCGCAACGCATCCTGCGAGATGTCACCACCCAGGCGACGACCTCGGTTCAGGTCGATTCACGCGAGAATTTCCAGAAACTGCAGCTGTTCGCGCGGCAGTTCGTGCCGCGCGTCGAACCCAAGCTGATCCATTACACCGGCGAGCGGCCGCTATTCGACCTGCACTCGATCGACGCAGAAATTGAAAGAGCGCTCGCGCGGCGAGTGGAACTCAAATCGGGCGGCTATCTGATCATCGATCAGACCGAGGCGATGACGACGGTGGATGTCAATACCGGCGGCTTCGTCGGCACTCGCAACTTCGACGACACGATCTACAAGACGAACCTGGAAGCCGCGCAGGCGATCGCCCGCCAGCTGAGGCTGCGCAACCTCGGCGGCATCATCATCGTCGACTTCATCGACATGATGAGCGCAGAGCATCAGGATGCTGTGCTGACCGAGTTCAAGAAGGCGCTGGCGCGCGACCGCACCCGTATGACCGTCAGCGGATTCACGCAGCTCGGTCTGGTCGAGATGACGCGTAAGCGGACACGCGAATCGCTGGCGCACATCCTGTGCGAGCCCTGCCCGATGTGCCAGGGACGAGGCCATGTCAAGACGGCGCGCACGGTGTGCTTCGAGATACTGCGCGAGCTGACGCGCGAATCGCGTCTGTTCGACGAAACGCGGGAATTCCGGATACTCGCATCGCAGCAGGTGATCGACCTCTTTCTCGAAGACGAGTCGCAGTCGCTGGCGATGCTGTCAGACTTCATCGGCAAGCCGGTGTCGATGCAGGTCGAAACGGTGTAGTCCCAGGAACAGTACGACATCGTGTTGATGTAGATACGCCTATTGGATGTACAGCGAAGACGAACTTGAATCCGCCGTGCAGGCCGGCGCACTCAGCCCAGAGGCAGCCGCCGCTTTACGTGCGCACGTCGCCTCGATGCGTGCTGCACCGGTCGTCGACGAGGAACAGTTTCGCC
>JBGTEW010000284.1:0-4603 GCA_041747615.1 Burkholderiaceae bacterium
TGAATGTCGCGCGCGCGGCATCGACGTACCAGGCGAAATGTCGATCGCGGGCTTCGACGATATCGAGCTTGCCGCCGAGCTGGCACCCGGGCTGACCACTGTCCGCGTACCGTCAGCGGAAATCGGTCGCGCGGCGGCGCAGCGTTTGCTCGCGCGGCTCGCGGGAAAGCGCGTGCCGCAACTGAAGGAAATGTCTGCACTGCTGGTGGTGCGCGGAACGACTGCGCGCCCGCGCGCTTAAGCGAGGGCGCCCACGGTACGAAAATATTTCGTGCTCCATCCTGCCGCAGGCGCCTTATGCAATCGTGCCTCAGGAATCAGCTCCCGGACCTTTCGACCAAAGCTCCTGAGGCAAACTTCGCTCCATCCCAACGGCCCGACCGTAAAACTCGCAGACTGCATCCCCTGCTGCACACGCGTAATCAGCGCTGTGTCCTCGGCGTTGACTCGCCGATTGATGCGCCAGTTCAAGTAGCGGGCCATCTTCATCTCGCGTCGCTCGTCGGGAATCGCATAGTTGATCTCACGGACCAGCGTGCTCGTAGGCGAGACGGGAAGGAACTGCATGAAATCGATCTGGTCCGGATAGATGTCGAATGCGACATTTGGCCACAGCTTGAAGTACAGCCATAGCCGCTGCGCTTCCGCGGGAAGGTGATCGACTCGCGGCAGTACGTGCTGATACATGCGCTCGGAAAGTTTCGGCGAGGGATGCGTAGTCATCATTCCCCACATCCGGTCGACATGTTCGGTGGCCTCGACGCCATAACTGCTCCCGAAGAGCCGCGTCAGGCCAGGATGCGCAACCGGTATATGCAGCCCGTCTGAATAATTGTCGGCAACGTTCTTCCAGTTCACCGGCCGTGGTCTAAGCGTCACCCGCCCGAGTGCGCGCAGTTCTTCGAAGCGATAGGCCGCGATTTGCTCTTGATAAGGTGCCATCATCGTTGCGACCGAGGGCCCGCCGCCGGCTAACCGGATGAAGACAAAGCCATGCCACAACTCGAGCTCAACTGGAACGAGCCCGTGCGCTCCGATGTCGAGGTGTGCGTAGTCGCTCTTGTTCGGAACGCCGACCAGCCGACCGTCGAGCCCATAGGTCCAGCCGTGATAGGGGCAGACGAGCCGCTTCGCGCAGCCCGACGCACCGCTAACCAACCGCGACGCACGATGACGGCAGACGTTGGTAAAGGCGCGCACAGCGCCGTCCTCACCGCGAGCGACAAGAATGCTCTCGCCTAAAAATTCGAACGTATGCCAGTCGCCCGCAGTCGCGATGTCGCTCATGTGACACACGACTTGCCAGCTTGGCCGCATCAGCCGCGCCATTTCGACGCTGAAGTATTCAGGGTCGAAGTACGTCCACGCCGGGAGGCTCCAGTTCTCGTCGGGGATGAGCATGGGACTGGTGAGTCTCTCAACAAATCAAGCGAGCAATATGCCGGTCGACACAACGATCAGCAGCATTAGCGTGAACTGACGAAACCGCGTGTCGCTGAAGTGCGGAAACAGACGCAGGCCGAGTATGAGCCCCAGGTAGTACGCCGGCGCGAGCAACAGCGACCCCCACGCCGCCTGCGCATCGAAGACGCCCTGATGCCACAGCATGGCGACTGCAATTAGTGAGATCACCGCGACGTATAGCGTCAGGTTCGCGCGCGTCGTCTCGACCGAATCAGGACCGGAAAGCAGATAAAGAATCACGGGCGGTCCGCCGATGCTGGTCGCGCCGACCATGGCGCCACTGAGCGCACCGAGACCCACCGACGTGCCGAGCCGAGGGCGCCCCGCATAACGCCATCCGCGCAGCAGCACGATGGCGAACACGATAACCGTGATCGCGATCGCGCGGCGGATGATGATTGGATCGACTGCGACCAGTGCCAACACGCCGAGCGGTACCGTCACGCAGGCTGCCAGCAGTATGGTGCCGATCATTTTCCATTGCACGCGATGCCGGGTCTGTACCAGCATCGGTGCGGCGGCGACCGACTCGAGCACCAGCACAACAGGTACCGCAAGCTTGGGGCCGAGCAACAGCGCGAGCGGCGGCGCCATCACCATCGCGCCGCCGAAGCCGGTGATGCCGCGCACGACACCGGCGACGCCGGCGATCACCCCAGCCGCGAACAGCGTGACATAGTCCACGCCGACTACTGCTTGCACGCTAGGCCGAGATCGTCATGTCGGTGCCAGCAAACCGAACGCGCGCATAGTCGATGTCCGATCGCGCAGCGAGGAAGCCAACCAGCTCGGTCAGCGGTGTTGTGCGGAAGCGGCACTCTTGAGCGGGATTGCGCAACGGCTCTATCAGCTTGCGATCGTAGAACGCAGCGAGCAGCACCTCTTCGTCAGTCGCTGCAGATCCAAGCTCCGCGCGCAGACGCGGAATCGCAGGTTCGAGATGAGCCGCCGGCGCTTCGGTCACATATTCGGACGGATCGATGTTCGCGCGCTCCAGGAATTCAGCCACCGGCTGCGCGGCCAGACGACCGTAATAACCCATCGCGTATTTTCGAACTTCATCGGGGATCGTTTTGTAGCGCTCACCCTGTACCACGTTGATCGTGGCCTGGGTGACGATGTACTGAGCGAATGGGCTCACGAGGATCGGGTAGCCCAGATCGTGCCTCACGCGCGCCACTTCTTCGAGGATTTCGGGCAGTCGGTGCCCGAGCTTCATCGTGTCGAGCTGCGAGCGCAGGTTCGAGATCATCCCGCCTGGAATCTGGTGCTCGTATAGGGCGGCGTCGTAGGAAGCGATTTCTCCGCGCGGCTTGCCTTCGCGTTCGCTTACCCAGTGAAAGTAGCTCGCCACTTCCGACAGTGCATCATCGTTCATCGACGTGGCGAATCCGAGCCGGCGTGCCCGCGCAACGATGTCTTCGGTTGCCGGCAGTGATGCACCGTTCGCCAATGGCTCGGTGGCGGTGTAGCCGAAGCGGAACCCGCTTTGCATCGCAATCTCGTAGACCTCAGGAGCAAGGCCCGACTGGCAATGCGAATGCAGTTGCACCGGGATGCCGCCGGCCGCGTGCACCACTGCCGGAAACAGCGAGCGCCCGCGCTCGGGCGTCAGCAGCCCGGTGGGATCCTTGATCGAGATAAAGTCCACCGCGAGCGCCACCAGCTCGCGCGCGCGCTCGACGTAATAGTCATCGGTATGCACCGGCGACACTGTGTAGGTCATCATCGCGTTGACCTTCATTCCGGCCTCGTGCCCCGAGCGCACCGAAGATTCGATGTTGCGGTTGTCGTTGAGTGCGTCGTACACGGTCAGTACTTCGATCCCGCGCCCGGCCAGCGCGTGCGAGTTGAGCGTAACGATGTCATCGGGGAACAGCTCGAAGGTGTAAAGGCTTTGAGCGCGCGTCAGCGCGTCGCACGGGGTTGCAAGGTGCTCGCACAACAGGCCAATACGCTCCCACGGATTCTCCTGCAGGTACCGCACGGACACATCGAACACCGCTCCGCCCAGGATATTGATATAGGCATAGCCCGCGCGGTCAATTGCGCCGAGGATCGGCGTCATCATCGCAGTCGTCATGCGCGTCGACCACAGGCATTGGTGCGCGTCACGCAACGTGACGTCGATGAAGTCAAAGCGTTTCACACCGCGCAATGAATCGTTCATGTGCTCCTCATCAGTTCATCTTCCACAAAGCGCGTGTGCACGTCGCCGCGGCAAAAGCGCTCGTCGGTAAGCAAGCGCGCGTGAAACCGAATCGTTGTATGAACGCCTTCAATCCGCATCTCAGACAGCGCGCGCCGCATGCGAGCGATCGCTTCTTCGCGGTCCTTACCCCAGGCGATCACCTTTGCCAGCAGTGAATCGTAGTAAGGCGGAATGCAATAGCCCTCGTACATGTGCGAATCGATGCGGATACCTGGACCCCCTGGCACTCGCAAGGTTTGTACCCGGCCGGGCGAGGGTGCGAAGTCACGCACCGGATCCTCGGCGTTGATGCGGCATTCGATCGCGTGGCCGGTACGATGCACCTGCGCCTGCGCGATGCAAAGGCGCTCGCCTTGTGCAATGCGGATCTGATCCTTGACGATGTCGATGCCGGTGACGAACTCCGTGACCGGATGCTCGACCTGCACCCGTGTGTTCATCTCCATGAAGTAGAACGCGCCGCTTACCGCGTCGAGAATGAATTCGATTGTGCCCGCGCTGCGATAGCCCACATGCTGGCAGATGCGCACCGCCGCCTCTCCCATCTGTGCGCGGACCGTGTCGTCGAGCGCAGGCGACGGACTTTCCTCGAGCAGCTTCTGGTTGCGCCGCTGGATCGAGCAGTCGCGCTCGCCCAGATGTAGGACCGTGTCTCCGTCGGAGATCACCTGAATCTCGATATGCCGAACGCGCTCGAGAAACTTCTCGACATAAATGCTGCCATCACCGAACGCCGCCTGGGCCTCGCGCGCAGCGTCCACAAAACTGGAAACGAGTTGCGCTTCATCGCGCACTACCCGCATGCCGCGGCCGCCACCACCGGCTGTTGCCTTGAGCAACACTGGATATCCGAGTTCTGATGCAACCGCCCGCGCCGCGACAGCGTCCGCAACGGTTCCGTGCGAGCCCGGCGTAGTCGCGACACCG
>JBGTEW010000285.1:0-2157 GCA_041747615.1 Burkholderiaceae bacterium
CACGCTGCTGCATCGAGGCGCCGGAGTATCACTTCCTGATGCTCTATGGCGTATCGGCCAATACGCGCTCTCGTTGGGACAATGGCGACGCGGCGCTGATCGGTTTTCGCGCGCTCGACGACGCAGAGGCATATGCGGCGGACGTCAATCGTGAACCGGCAGACGAGGTCGCTGCGAGATTCCATGGGGGCGGTTTTTGCGCGCTCGAGTTTTCCGGAGACCCGGATACGATCGTTTAACGGACTCGTTCAGGCAAGCAGCTTCCTGAGCCGGTGGATCGCCGAAGCCGGACTGGTCAGCACCCTGGCGCCTGGCGCCGCGGCTTCGACGCGGGCAGAAGCGCGCGCCATCGAAAACTGCGACAGCACCAGCACGTCGCAATCTTTCAAATCGGCCGCGGCAACGGCAATCAGCGCGTCATGTTCGTCTGCGCAGCCTTGTTGCAAAGCGTCGAGTGCGCGGGCAACCGTTCGAGTCTCAATATCGATTCGCATCCCGCGTGCATCGGCGAGCGCCCGCAATTCATCGCGCACCGAATCGATACTCGGGCCGAAAGTTGCGATCAGCCCGATGCGTTGCCCCGCGTCGAGCGCTTCTTCGAGCATCGCTTCGTTCGGCTTTAGTACCGGGACCGGCACCGCACGACTCGCCGCCTCGATCGCCGGGCCGAACGCGGAGCAAGTGAAGAGCACAGCATCGGCCCCGGCGCCGTGAACATAGCTTGCCAGCGTCACAAAGCGCGCTGTCATCGCATCGGTGAGATGGCCAATGTCAGCCAGATCTGCCGCCAGCGAATCTTCCAGCAGATTGGTCGTGCGTGCGTCCGGCCACAGCGACGCGAACGCCGATTGAATCGGCTCGATCGCGACGATAGTGGCATGTATCAACGCGATACGCGGCGCGTGGCCATTCATCGCAGGTCCTGCATCTGGAAGCGCTTCAGAATTTCGGTCAGTTCGGTGGCGCTGCGGCGGCGCTGATGCCAATGCAGCTCGCGGGCCCCGGTTGCGTCACCGCGCTTGATCAGTTCGACGAGTTCTTTGTGCGACGCTGTGGAGCGCAGCGGTTTTACGCGCGAGGGCAGCGTCTGCAAACGCGCACGCCCGACCTGTTCGCGGAATGCAAATGCCATCTGCGCCAGACGTCGGTTACCGCACAGCTCGATCAGCGTGCGGTGAAACTGCTCATCGGCTTGCGCCCACGCGACCAGATCCTCCGCTGCCAACGCCGCCTCCATCGCTGCAATCGTTGCGTCGAGCCGGCGAATCTCGGCCTCGCTCAGCGCCTTTTCCGCAAGCAACTCGACCGCTGCGCCTTCCAGGCCGGTCAGTACCTGATAGATCTCGACCATATCGGCGGGTTCTACCGGCAACACTCGCATGCCGCGCCGTGCGACACGTTCGATCAACCCTTCATTCTCGAGCCGCAACAATGCTTCGCGGAGCGGCGTGCGACTGATGCGCAGCATCAGTGCCAGCTCCGGCTCGAGCGCTTTGAAGTTGGGCGGCAGCTCGTTGGCGACGATGCGCCTTTTCAATTCGGCGTAGCAGCGTTCGGCGAGTGACAACTCGCCCGAGCGCGCTGCGCTATGGCGATCGAGTGAAGTCTTGGGTTGCGCCAATCGCTCTCCGCATCGGGAGCTAAGCCGCCTGGGCAGCTCCGCCGATGGCCGAGGCGCTGCGCTCGATTTGCTTGACGACGCTCGCGCCGAAAGCACGGGTGCCGAGTGGACCGCCCAGATCGCCAGTGCGTTGGCCCGGGTTGGCCAGCACTGCATCGAGCGCGTGCTCGATACACGCTGCGGCGACGCGCAGATCGTCACGCGAATGCCGTACGCCAAGCCAATCGAGCAACATACCGGACGACAGGATGAGCGATGTCGGGTTGGCCTGGTCCTGACCGCCAATGTCCGGTGCCGAGCCGTGCGCGGCATTGGCGGCGGCATGATCGTCGCCCGCGTTAAGTGCTGCTGCGAGCCCCAATCCGCCGCTCATCGCCGCCGCTTCGTTGGACAGGATATCCCCGAACATGTTGGTGATCACCACGACGTCGAACTGCTGCGGGCGATGGTAAAGCAGCGCCGCCATCGTATCGACCATCACCGCTTCGAAAGTCACGTCCGGGTATTGGGCGGCCATCGCGCGCACTTCGCGCATG
>JBGTEW010000286.1:0-8374 GCA_041747615.1 Burkholderiaceae bacterium
CCTCCTTCGCCCCGCCCCATCATGCCCATCATGCCGTCCACTTCGGAGAACGCCTGGCTCACAAGCGCGATTTCCGCGCCGTCCCGCCGCGCGCCGAAGTCCTCGAGAATCTCGACGCGCTCGAAGGGAAACAGCGTCACGTAAGGCAGCTGCTGCACGCCTTCAGCACGATTGAAGAGACCGCCGTCGGAGGCGATGACGCGCAGCGGCCGGCCATCAGACCAGCCGAGCTTGTAGATGCGCGCGTTGGACACGTTGGCGATGCGCAGCCGGTAGGCGCGCGGTGCGACCTTGAACGCCGCGTCGTCGATGCCATTGACGAGCACCCGGTCGCCGAGCACGCCGTTCATGTCGTCCATCATCATCCGCTTGAAGACGAGCTGATTGTTGTTGCCGATGCGCCGATCCTGCAGCACCAGCGCCAGCTCGTGTTCCGGCGCGGGCAAGCCCACGTCGCGCTCCCCAGGCTCGCGCACGATCAGCAGGCCGGCGAGCCCGTGGTATGTCTGGCGTCCGGTGATGCGGTGCGGATGCGGGTGGTACAGATACGTCCCGGCGCGATTGCGTACGGTGAACTCGACCGTATAGCTGCCGCCTGTGCGCACTGCCTGGTGCGGATGACCGTCGGCGGAGTCCGGCACGATCATGCCGTGCCAGTGGATCACTGTCGGATCGCCGGTGCGGTTCACGACCTCGATGCGCACGCGCTCGCCGCGGCGCAAGTCGAGTGTCGGGCCGAGATTGCCCGCAGCCGGGCGTATCGCGTCGGGGCGACCGCGCAGCACTTCGCCCGCATACAGCAGACCGCGCGTTTCGGGACCCGAGCGTATCGGCATCATGGCCGGCGCGGCGACGATCCTCAAGACCAGATCCGGATCCTCCGCGCCGAAAGCTGTGCGTGACGCTAACGGCATCGCCAGCGTCCCGCTGCCGACGGCAACAGTCTTCAAAACATCGCGTCGTGTCCACATGACATGTGTCTTTCTTCCGCCAATCGATGCGAAATCACGGCGCGGCTCGCCGAGCTGCTGCGCGGCAATTGGTCGCGCGAGGGCCCCATAATGAGGCTTTCGTTGGGTCTCGGAAATCACCAAAAGTTCGCTTGCGTCGACCGATAGGTCCGGAAACGATTTTTAAGTTGCGCTGACCAACGCCGACCAAGAGGACCACCATTGTGAAAGGGCCCGCATCATGTTTGCCAGACTTGCCGCACCGCTGCTTTGGCTGACGGCCATCGCATCCTTCCCCATATCCGCCCAACAGCCTGCGTCCGGGCCGGCCAGGGCGGTCTTCGCCGCCGGCTGTTTCTGGTGTCTCGAGGAAGCCATGGACAAAGTTCCCGGCGTCATTTCGACTACCTCCGGCTACATGGGCGGCGATAAGAAAAGCCCGACCTACGAACAGGTCTCGTCGGGCGCAACGGGTCATGCGGAGGTTGTGCAGATTGTGTACGACCCGACCAAGGTCAGTTACGAACGCCTGCTCGAGCAGTTCTGGCTGAACCACGACCCGACGGTGAAGAATCGACAGTTCTGCGACGTCGGATCGCAGTACCGGCCTTCGGTTTTCTACTACGACGACGAGCAGAAGCGCCTCGCCGAGGCCTCGAAGGCCAAGTGGGACAAGGACAAGCCCTTCAAGCAACCGATCGTGACGCCGATCGTGAAGGCAACCGAATTCTGGCCGGCGGAGGACTACCACCAAAATTACTATCTCAGAAATCCGCTGCGCTACAAGTACTACGTCACCAGTTGCGGCCGCTACGCCCGGCTGGACGAACTCTGGGGCAAACTCAGAAAATAGGTGAAATCGCGTTAGTCATTCTCAGGCGCGGCGCCGTGAGCTGAACGCCGATACGATGCGCGGGACAGTCACCTCTACGATCCGCGGCCTTTGTCGGCGATCTGCCGCCACGACTTGCCACCGTCCTTGCTGATGAATACGCTGCGCTGGAAAGTGGCAATGGCGTATTCCTGTCGCTCGGCGGGGTTTTGCGCGATGTATGCAACGGCGTCGCGCGACAGCGGCGGCAAGGCCACCTCCGTGCTCTTGGCTGCGCTCCAGCCGGTGCGCGTCAACTGGGGCGTGCCGGCGTAAGTGCCATACCAAAGCTCGCGGCCGTTGAGGTCGAAGAACACGGCCATCACTTCCCGGCCGGACACGAGCGGCTTGAAGCTCTGCCCGGCATCGGTCGAGAAATAGAGCCCGTTCTTGGTACCGATTGCCACGATTGTCGCAGTACTGGGATGTACGGCGAGCGATATCGGCGGATCGTTCAAGCCATGCCCTTCGGCATGCTTCCAGTCGACGCCATCATTCATTGAGTAGTACAGGCCCGCCTTGCTCATGCGCGAGTTGGGCGCCGGGTTATAGACGTACACCGTGTTGGTGCCATGGCTGACCGCCAGTAGATGGAAATCGGTCTCGCCTTCGAGACCCAGCTTCTTCCACGTCTTGCCGCCATCGACACTCTTGATGACCCCGAACGGATTAACGAGCCCGGTGCCCGGTGCCGGATGGCCGCTCGAGTAAAACGCGCTGCCGCTGCCGGAAAACCCCATGTAGTCATGCTGCGGGCCGGGCGCTTTTGACCAGCGCCCGCCACTGTAGACTGAGAGACCGTGATGGCTCGGCACGAACAGCTGCTGGCCGTCGCCGCTGTAGGACAGGCCATGGACATGCGTCAGCGTGATTTCTTCGGCAAGCGCGGCGCGCGGCGCGGCGACAGAGCCGAGCATGAAAATCCCGAGCACGGCACCGATAGTTGTTGCATGGTTTATCAGACGTTTCCGATTCATGTGACATTGCCCTTTCTAGGTGGATCAGTGAAGCATGCGGTGCGTTTCAAGTCGCCGCTTGGCGCGGCTTCCAGAACGCCGGACCGGGCGCCCGCTGGACTCTCGGTCGGCGCATTAGCAGGTAGGCTGCGGGAATCACGAACATCGACAGCAGCGGTGCGGAGATCATGCCGCCGACCATCGGCGCCGCTATACGCTGCATCACTTCGGAACCGGTGCCTCCGCCCCACATGATCGGGAACAGTCCTGCCAGGATCACCGCGACCGTCATCGCTTTCGGCCGCACGCGCAGCACCGCGCCTTCGCGGATGGCGTCGAGCAGATCGGCGGTCGTCGTCTTGCCCATGGCGATGCGCGCATCCCACGCCTGCTTCAGATACAGCAGCATGATTACGCCGAATTCGGCGGCGACACCGGCGAGCGCGATGAACCCCACCGCTGCGGCAACCGACATGTTGTAGTCGAGCAGGTAGAGCAGCCAGATGCCGCCGATCACTGCGAACGGCAGCGCCGCCATGATCAATGCCGCTTCATCGAGGCGGTTGAAGGTCAGATACAGCAGCACGAAGATAATCAGCAACGTGAACGGCACGACGATCTTCAGCTTGGCGGTGGCGCGCTCTAGGAACTCGAACTGGCCCGACCATGAAATCGAATAGCCTGCCGGCAACTGCACTTTTTCGCTGACCGCGCGCTGCATGTCCTGCACGGCGGAACGCAGATCACGGCCGCGGATGTCGACATACACCCAGCCGGCAAGGCGCGCGTTTTCGCTTCTGAGCATCGGCGGGCCGTCGGTAATGCGCAGCTCGGCCACATCGGACAGCACCAGGCGTGCGCCGCGCCCGGTGACGATCGGCAGCTGCCGCAGTTTTTCCAGTGAATCGCGCAGTTCGCGCGGATAACGCACGTTGATCGGAAAGCGCTGCAACCCTTCGACCGTCTCGCCGATGTTCTCGCCGCCCACGGCTGACGCAATCACCGACTGCACATCGGCGATATTCATGCCGTAGCGTGCCGCGGCATCGCGACGGATGTTGACATCGACATAGCGGCCGCCGGTCAGGCGCTCGGCCAGTGCGCTGCTCACGCCTGGCACGTCTTTCAAAGCGCGCTCGATTTCAGTGGTGACACGATCGATCGTCGCAAGGTCGGTGCCGGCTACCTTGACACCCACCGGACTTTTGATGCCGGTTGCCAGCATATCGATGCGATTGCGGATCGGCGGCACCCAGATGTTGGTCAGGCCGGGCACCCGAACGATGCGATCGAGCTCCTCGATCAGCATCTCCGGTGTCATTCCCGGACGCCATTGGTCGCGCGGCTTGAATTGGATCGTGGTCTCGAACATTTCGAGCGGTGCCGGGTCGGTGGCAGTCTCGGCGCGTCCCGCCTTGCCGAACACGCGCGCCACTTCGGGCAAGGTTCTGATCAGTCGATCGGTTTGCTGCAGCAGCTCGGCCGCCTTGCCGATGGATAACCCAGGCAGCGCCGACGGCATGTACAGCAGATCGCCCTCGTCCAACCGCGGCATGAACTCGCCGCCTATATGCCGCAGCGGCAGCAAGCTGACGGCGAACAATATGGCTGCAACGACCAGTGTCAACTTAGGTGCGCGCAACACGATATCGAGCAATGGCCGATACGCCGCGATCAAACCGCGATTGATCGGATTGGTTTTTTCGGCGGGAATTCGGCCGCGGATCAGATAGCCCATCAACACCGGAATCAACGTTACTGCCAGACCCGCAGCCGCGGCCATCGCATAGGTCTTGGTGTACGCAAGAGGTTTGAACAGTCTTCCCTCCTGCGCTTCGAGCGTAAACACCGGCAAGAACGACAGCGTGATGATCAGCAACGAGAAGAACAGAGCAGGTCCCACTTCGGCCGCCGCATCGCCGATCACCCGCCAGCGCGCTTCGCCCTGCAATTGCTCATTGGGATGCTCTTCGCTCCAGCGCTCGAGATGCTTGTGCGCGTTCTCGATCATCACGACCGCGGCGTCGACCATCGCTCCGATCGCGATCGCAATGCCGCCGAGCGACATGATGTTGGCGTTGACGCCCTGGTAATGCATCACGATGAACGCCGCCAGAATGCCGAGCGGCAGCGAGACGATCGCGACGAACGCCGAGCGCAGGTGAAACAGGAAGATGAAACACACGATCGCAACGACCAGAAACTCCTCGATCAGCTTGACGGTGAGGTTGTCGACCGCGCGCTCGATCAGACCGGAGCGGTCGTACACCGGAACGATTTCGACGCCCTTCGGCAAGCTGGCCTGCAGCGATTGAATCTTTTCCTTCACCGCGGCGATCGTCTGCAGCGCATTCTTGCCCGAGCGCATCACGATAATGCCGCCGGTCGCCTCGCCTTCGCCGTCGAGTTCGCCGATACCGCGTCGCAGCTCGGGTCCGATTTGAATCCGTGCAACATCACCGAGCCGCACCGGAATGCCGGCAGCGCTGGTTGTCAACGGTACCTGCCGGAAGTCATCGAGCGATTGCAGATAGCCCGATGCGCGCACGATGTACTCCGCTTCACCGAGTTCGAGCACTGATCCACCGGCCTCCTGGTTGGCTCTGCCGATCGCGTCGACCACCTGGGTGTGCGCGATGCCGTAAGCGGCGAGCTTGTCGGGGTCGAGCACGATCTGGTACTGGCGCACCATCCCGCCGACCGAGGCCACTTCGGCGACATCAGGCACTGTCTTCAACTCGTACCTGAGAAACCAGTCCTGCAGCGCACGCAGCTCCGATACATCGTGCCTTCCGCTGCGATCAACCAGCGCATACTGATAGATCCAGCCCACACCTGTCGCGTCCGGCCCGAGAGACGCCCTGGCCGCAGCAGGCAGACGCGACTGCACCTGGTTCAGGTATTCCAGCACGCGCGAGCGCGCCCAGTACAGATCGGTGTCGTCGTCGAACAAGACATACACGAACGAGTCGCCGAAAAACGAATACCCGCGCACGGTCTTCGCACCCGGCACCGACAACATCGTGGTGGTCAGCGGATAGGTAATCTGGTTCTCGACGATGCGCGGCGCCTGACCCGGATACGTGGTGCGGATGATCACCTGCACATCCGACAGATCGGGCAACGCATCAACCGGCGTGCGCAGCAGCGAGATCACGCCCCATGCAGCGAGCATCACGGTGGCGAGCAGCACCAGGAAGCGGTTGGCAATCGACCAGTGAATCAGCTTGGCGATCATTGCTTGCTTCCTGATGAACCGGTGGCCTTGGCATCGGCTTTGTTGTGGGGTGCTGCCGGCGTCACACCGGTCAGTTGAGGCAGGCCGTCCGCGTCGACGTAGAACTCGAAGGTCACACGGTCACGAGGCGCAATGCCGGCAGGCAGACCGCGCGGCGGCAGCTTGAATTCCATCGTCATCTCGCCCCACTTCAACGACGGTATCGGGCCATGCGATAAGGTGATCGCGTCGCGCCCGATGCTCTCCACCTGGGCTTGCCCCGTATGCCGCGCCGCGTCGGCGGCGGCGTAGGCTTTCGGCGCTTCGTTCAACCGTGCTTCGACGCCCTTCAGACTGGCTTCCGAATCGATCAGGAACTGCGACGAAACGACCACACGCTGGCCTGCCTGCAGACCGCGCTTGATCTCGGTCTGGCCGCCGCCCTCGATACCGGCTTCAACATCGACCGGCCGGAACGCCCCGTTGTCTTCTGCCAGCATCACCACCGTGCGCGTGCCTGTCTGAATGATCGCTTCGCTCGGAACCAGCAGCGATTTTTCTGTACGCGTATCCATGAACTGCATCGTCACGAACATGCCGGGCACCAGTCGGCCCCCGGGGTTGGAGAGCTCCACGCGAGCTTTCAGTGTTCTAGTGGCCGAACTCACTTCGGGCACGATCGCCTGCACCACGCCATCGAACGTCGTGCCGGGCGCGGCGGGGCTACGCGCCTGCACTTTCGCGCCGGGGCGCAGCAGCGCAGATTGGCTTTCGGGCACTTCGGCCTGCGCCCAAACCGTCGACAGGCCGTTGATGCGGGCCAGGGTTGCTCCCGGCATCACCGTCATGCCTTCGCGCACCATCAACTCGACCAGCACGCCGCTAATGGGCGCCGTCAACGTGATGCGCGGCTGAGTGCGTCCGGTGCTTTCGACCAGCCGGATTTGCGGGTCGTTCATGCCGGCCTGCCGCATGCGCTGGCGCGCGCCGTCCACCAGCGACGCGAGGTCGGTGCCCTGCATGCGCCGCACCGACAGGAATTCTTCCTGCGCCGCAATCCAGTCCGGCACGTAAAGGTCAACCAGTGGCTGGCCCTTGGCGACACGATCGAGCGTCGCGCGCACATGCAGTCGCTCGACAAAACCGGTCGCGCGCGCTTGCACGATCGTCTGATCGCGTTCGTTGTAGGCAATGTTCCCCACTGCCGACACTTGCGGCGTCAGCACGCCTTCGGAGACGAGTGCGGTGCGCAGGCCGAGGTTCTGCTGAGTGCGCGCGCTGACCGTGACCTTGCTCGAGTCGGCATCGCCATCGGCGTACACCGGCACCAGCATCATGTTCATGAAGGGCGACTTGGCGGGCTTGTCGAACTTGTTTCCCGGCACCATCGGGTCGTGGTAGTAGAGAATTTTCTTGCCGGTGGCGGGATCCATGTCGCCCGCCTTGATGCCCGCTGCGATGTGCCGGCGTGTCGCTTCTTCGCCTTGCGCGATACTCTGCGGGCCTGCGTCAGGTGCCGCGCTATTGGCAGAACCGGCGCTGACGGGCGCCGCAGCCATGCCCATGCCGCGCTGCATGCCGAACATATACAAGCCGTAGCCTGCGGCGCCGAGCAGGGCGACTGCGATCACGCTAATCACAAGCGATTTGTGGTTCATTTCAGTTCTCCCCTAGCCACACCGCCTGCCGGAATCAGGTACTCGAGTTGCGCCCACAGGCCCGCAGTCTCCATCTCGAGGCGAACGCGCTCCAAACGGGTATCGATCTCCATGCGGCGTGCTTCCAGCACGGCGCTCAACGGCGCGTTGTTGCCCCGATACCCAGCGAGCGCAGCACGCGTGCGCTCCGTGGAAAGCGGGATGATGGCGCTGTCGTAGCGCGCGAGGCGATCGCGATTGTTTTGCCACTGCTGCAGCCAAGTGCGGGCGTCGGCCACAAGCTCGCGCGTAGCTTCCTCGCGTTGCGCCTGCATCTGATCGATCAGCGCCAGCTTCGCAGCGAGCTCGCGGTCCTGCCGGTTGGCGCGGTCAATCTGCCATGGGATCGAGAAGTTGATCGACACCATGTTCGAATACGCTGGGCCCCGCTGGCTGTACATCAGCTCAGCACTCCAATCGCTGCGCTTGTTCGCTTGTGCAATATCGGCTTCGGCACGCGCCACCTGTTCCTGCCGCAGCAGCAGCTGAATCTGCGGATGGCGCGCGATGTCGTGTTCCAGAGCGGCCGCGTCGAGTGCGGCAGCATCCATGCCCGGTGCCGCACCCAATGGCTGACTCGCTGCTGCTCCGACCCAGCGCGCCAGCCGGGTCTTCGCCACATCGACCTGCCGGTCCGCCTGCGCGATGCGGTCTTCGATCAGCGCGATCGCGGTGCGCGCAAG